>JAKUUO010000037.1 GCA_022448665.1 Candidatus Thalassarchaeum betae
CCGAGATCAATCAACCCCTGAGCGAGTACGTTAGAAGTCGCGTGGTGCATCGCGGTCCACGGCGAGCCTGCTTGGCAGGCCTCGATACCAGCGATTTGGGCCTTTAGGACAAGTTCGTATATCTCCCGCTGTGCGTCATTGAACTTTCCGTTCACCGGCCAGGTCCTGGTTATGTCGGATGCATACCCTTCGACCTCGCAACCGGCATCGACGAGGACAAGCTCACCGTCACTGATATCAGCACTATTTTCGTTGTAGTGGAGGATGGTAGCGTTATCGCCCCCACCGATGATAGAAGGGTAGCTCCACTGGCTCTTGTTCGAGGTGAAATGCCCCTCGATGACTGCTTGTAACTGCCACTCTCCGATTCCACTGTATGTCGCTCGCATCGCCTCGATAAGGGCTGCGGAGGCAATGTCTGCAGACTCCTGCATCAACTGTATCTCCCTATCGGACTTACGCACCCGCATTTCATCCAGTATCGGAGTGGGGTCAGCAGAATCCGTGCCAACGGCGCTGCTTACCATCTCATCCAAAGTTGGATTAACGTCTTGGATCAAGTATGCCTGCTTGCAAGCACCGAGATGAGCTGCAACAATGTCCTCAAGATCATTCATAGATTGGGACTCATCAACTGGCCACCCGAAAGCAGCATCCTCGGTGCCTACTCTGCGGCCCGTCCAGATCTCGGCTTTGGTATCACGAGGTTGAACGAAGAGGGTTGTGACCCATGAATCAGCGTCATGATGAGCCATGAAGACTGCTTCCGGATCACTCCAGCCGCACAAATACAGCATATACGAGTTGGCGCGGAATGGAAAAGAGGTGTCATTGGAACGATACGAAACCGGGTTGGTCGGAATCAGTACTAGGCTGTCGGAGGGGATTTGGCTGAGGAACTGCGACTGGCGCTCTAGATACTCGGATGCGGAAAACGCAAGCTCAGCCATGGGTATCGCCGTGTTTCCGACCTGAGAGCCGTTCTTAGGGCTGTGGGACGAAGATGATGTCAGTTGTTGTTGTCGCCCTTCCATTTAGGTATAGACGAAGAGGTATCCGAAGAGCGGAACCTGAGGAATATGGCTGATACCATGAAGATGGTTGAGATAGCAAGGGCAATCAGTGGGTACGGCAGGGGCTCGCTAGCGTCCGGATGAACCAACTGAACAGAGATAGTAGAGT
This sequence comes from Candidatus Thalassarchaeum betae, assembly GCA_022448665.1. GTDB lineage: Archaea > Thermoplasmatota > Poseidoniia > Poseidoniales > Thalassarchaeaceae > Thalassarchaeum. The sequence goes on from JAKUUO010000037.1 coordinate 1,183, forward strand.
AATCATCGTCATCGTCGATGACATCCAAAGTGAGGATGACTGGGTCGTTGATATCCGACTTCCATGATAGGGTTCTCTCGCATCCTTCGTAAACAGGAGCGTGATCGATTTTCCAGACGCACCTCAATCCTGCTTGGTCGTTGGCTGAGTCGATTGAAGCGGAAGCATCCAGAGACCATTCGCTACTAGAACTAGGGCTCAGATTGATGCTGTCTCCGTCAAAGACCGGAGAGCCGTCAACTTTCACATTGGCAGAAGGCACGACGTTCTCAACGAAGAAAGTCTTGACTTGGGTGCTTGAGACCCCTCCGGCATCCATGACACGCAGAGTCAGTATGTACTCCCCAGATGTTTCGCTGCCCATCGAATATGTCCCAACTCCCTCTCCCATGATGATGTCGATGGGTGTCTGACCGGTGTGAGAGGGTCTGCGAAGCACCCACATGTAGTGCATGTCCTCCCTGCCCCACACTGGATCATTCGAGGAGCTGCCGTCGAACAGCAAGTCACCACTGCCCTCCAGTACGCTGTCAGGTCCCATCAAGGTGATTGTGGGAGCGAGGTTGTTGACCCGTAGTGCAACACAGGTCTGGGCGAAGGTAACTCCAGAAGGGTCGTAGTTCTCAGCGTAGAAAGAATGCCATCCATCATACAGATCTGAGATGTCGATGCTCTCTGAGAAGGTTCCGTTTGGAGAAATCACCAACAGATGAGTGCTGAAGTCAGAATCGCCCTCGATAGTGCATGCATCAACCGCGTTGGAAGCAGGCTTCGCGAAGAATCTGAGTTCGGGGGCGGTCCATATCATCGGATGCGAACTCCAACCCGAAGCAGTCAGAGAGTTGGAAACCCAATCTCCGGAGTTTAACGAGTGAAGCATGATAGCAGATCTTGCCGTATCGCCGAGGAAAAGCACTCGGTGTGACTGAGATACCTCTCCGGAAGCGGTTTCCACTGTGACTGTCAGGTAGCAGGTGCAAGGGGAGTACTCTGCCACATCAAGTTCCAGCGACCAGGTCCAGATAGGTCTCGAGCCTGATGAGTCGGCCTCCTCCAAAATATTGGAGAAATCCCCACTGTCCAGTTCTGAATCCCCCTCGATACTCCAAGTCACTGAGGCGGGCTTCACCTCGTCCTCTACGGAGCCTGTAATCACCGTTGTGTGGTTCGTAGAGAAGCCGTTCTCAAAGTCGAATCCAACAAGGGCGACATCGTCAGAATCCTCAGCGTTGACAGTAGTGAAAGTGGATGACCACGTCGCTACAAGCAGCAAGACGACAATCATCCTAGCGAACTTCACAGTATTCGGCCGGACACATCCTGTAATGAATATCATGCTTAGATGATGATGGGTCAATCACCTGTCTGAAATCTGTAACTGCCAAGCCAACTCATCTAGCCAGACACCCAGAGTGGTCCTGTTGACAAATTCATGGCTGGCCTCGGCAGATAGTACGCATTCGCAGGCTGCGGCGGCCAGAGTAGCGGCATCAGTCATGGAATGGCCATTACCCAGCGCCGCGGCCAGTGCAGTAGCAGCTGCGTCATGGAGGCCAATCTGCTGTATGGGGGCTACAGCCGAGCACGGCAGGTGCATCGTCTCGCCGTCCGCTTGGTAAAGGGTGACTCCGTGAACGCCTCCCAACACTAGCATCGCCCCCCATTCATATGTCTCAATCAAGTTCTTTGCGGCCTCGGTCTGATCTGACGCCATCAGCCTACGCTGCAGCAGGCCGAGGCCCCGAATCTCGAACAGCACAGCATCGGCTCCTCTGCTCTTCTCAAGTCCTGTCAGTTTGGGATCCATGATCACAGGAATGCCAGCATCACCAGCCGCCTTGATGAGAGATAATGCGCCATCTGTGGTCAAGACTCCTTTGTCGTAATCCGAGAGGACGATTGCACAACTGTCAGAAAGAGAGGACATCGCCGAAGCAGTCAACGAGGCGCTGATACCTTCCGTCAGCTCTTCACGCGGCCCACGGTCTGCCTGCAAGAGTATCTGGCTCTTATCGAGAAGACTCTCACGGCTCCCGTAGAAGCGAATCTTAGTCAGAGTGTTACGTCCGGGCACTACTCCGACTCCGGATGTATCTATACCGTCATCAGACAGTTTCTCAATGATGATCTTCCCTTCCCTGTCGTCCCCAACGCAGCAATGGAGGCTGACGGATAGGCCGAGTGAGTTGAGTCCCATCGCAATGTGAGCAGCCGCTCCAGGAGTCTCCACGGACCTGAGTATTTTGAGTACTGGGACGGGGGCAGTGGAATCGAGGTTGTTCGCGTAGCCATGATGGAACCTGTCCAGCATAACGTCGCCGATCAGTGTGACCTTCGAAGAACCCATTCCACCCAGCAGTGACCTGAGCCTCTTGAGCGCCTCGGCTCGCTCTTGCACGTCGCCTTCGTCGGTCATCGTGCCTGCGTGACAGCATCGACGGATGATGTTTACGAGACCGGCGAACTCAAGGCAGGAACCTTCTCGTCGAAGCGTGGAGCAGCGCGAGGGAGGCTGGTTTTACGAAGGTCAGGCAGCCGAGAGGCTGTGGAACAAATCAGCCATCGGCAGGTGGATGGGGGACAGCGTACTTCTCCTCGCTCCATGTGAAGTATTGTTCTGCCATGAACACCGGCATATGGAGTGGCCAACAGAAGCATGGCTCTCCGAACAAGTAAGGGTGCATCCCAGATTGCTTGATGAGGCTGCAGTCCTCGAAGCACTCAGAGTTCCTGGAAACAGGATAGTCCTGCATTCCAACTTCGAGGCCATGGGGCTCTCTTCGGCAGATACCTCTTGGGGGTTGAGATGGCCGTCTGATGGGCATCCCAACTCAAGCAATGCAGTATCGGAAGTCAGGTGGTTCCACGCCAGTGAGGAGTTCGACTCCGAAGACCTCTACAAGTGGTCATCACTGGTGACTGCCCTAGACAGGATACCCGAGGTCATGGTGGTGGATGACGAGCACGCCGTGGTCACCTACAGGGTGGAACCCATAGAGCCTTCTGGCTCGATGGGGAGTATCCCGGATGGAGTTCTCGAGACCATCTCTTCGCTGAGCGGAACGGATCTAGATAGCGGCGGGCGCTTCGTAGAGTACGAGGGCAATTGGCCGGATGAGCGAATAGGAATCCCTCATCCAGGAGGCAGGATGATGGATGCGACTACTGTCCAGATGACCGATTCTCGAACTGGAATTTCCCTAATCCCAACATTGGGTGGCCTAGTCCTCTGGGACCTCCTCAATAGGGGGTTACATCCTCGCCCGGGGTTCAAGTACGGAACAAGATGGAGATGCTACGACGAACCGCTCGGACAGAATCATGCGCCGTTGTTGGTGATTCATCCTAACGAGGGACCGACAGACTGGGAGGGGGCTTGCTTAGCCTCCAGGCTGGCATCCGGGGTCAACAAGACTTGGGTGCATCCGATGATGACCGGTGGGAATTTGATGTACATCTCGATAACAAGGCCCCCTGCTGACTCAAGGTGGAGCAACCCCCACAGAAGGTAACTACTCAGTTCTAGGAGGCGGTTTTACAACATCTGCACGCCCACCGCTAACAATCGATATTGCGACTAGTGCGGAAATGACAAGTAGGCCATTGGAGGGCTGAGAGAGCCAAGCCAGCCAGCCGTTCCCTGAGAAAGGCGATTCGGCCTCCAAGAGTAACGGAATGCGCTGCTCTATGCCGTTGCTGTCAGACAAGACCAATTCGCCCCTCGCAAGCATACCCGGCTCGAGGAGGCCGGCTGGGTCGATATCGAGCGAGATGGAATCTCCTGCGGAGAGGGTAATTGGAGAGGTTGCTGAGGCGATCCTATCGGCCGCCCCTTCCACGGATATCGAATAGGTGCGCTCGCCATCCCCCTCATAGTCCGGGGTGATATGGACAGTAGAGGTCGAGTCCCATGCGACGACAGTCTCGAGTTGTGTTGTGCCGAGACGATGGCCGACGCGGAACCAATCGATGTCGATGTCGGTTAGGCTCTCGCCCTCGCATCCTATTGTGCCCCGCAGACTGCCATGGTCACTGGGGCCATCCGGGCTATGGAGTATCTCTACCTGATATGTGCCAGAGGGGATATCGATGTAATCGGGTTGAATCTGACCACCACCCTGCGTCCACGAGAGAGATACCTCCAATGTGCAAGGTTGAGATGCAGTCACCTGGGCGTAGGATGACTCTCCTGAAATGAGTTGAATGGGGTTGCGTGGAGTAAGGACATCGATATCCGATTGTCCTGATGGTTGGATGAGCACGGTTGCGGTATTCTCGCCCAGCGACTCTACCGTGGCAGTCCACTGGACCATCCTGCCACGGTTATCCCTGATTATCATCCCGTCAGAGCCGAAAATGTCGGCCTCTGAGAAGACGTCGCCTGGGCTTCCAGTGTCCCTTCCTCTTTCAAGGGCCGCATCGCCGTCGGCTTCGATGATCTTGACCCATGCAGTATCCGGGTCAGTGTTGACGAGGTTGTCGAATGAGTTCCCATTGTTCTCGTCCTGGTGTTCGACGAGAATGCCGTGTCCCGGCAGGGCAGCATCGAAGCCGATATCACCCCTGAAAGTGACCCATAGAGTCTCTCCGGGGGCGATTTCTATCGACAGAGGCCGCCCGCCTGCAGATACCGGAGACATCTCGAAGCTTCCCCCCACAAGCGGGTTTACTGAGATGGAACGATTAGCGCCTATGAGATCCAAAGTGGCTGAACCTGGCAAGGCGGGGATGTCGCCGTTGCCGTTCCAGTTACCGCTCGCCATGATGTCCCAGTCACCCAGCCCATTCCAATTTGAGGATGGTAGTTCGCTGTGCACGTCGTACAAATCGAGTGCTCTCATCTGATGGAGCATTTCGTGGACCACAGTGCCGATACCCGAGTCTAGCGAAGCCATGGTGTAGTGATTCACAGACCATTCACCCAAGGGAAGTGCCTCATCGAGCCAAGACATGTGGCTCCACAGTGAATTAGCTCCACCGCCTGTCTCCTGCGCCCTCCCTGAATGGAGGACCAGCAGCCTGTCAACGGAACCGTCTCCGTTGAAGTCCCAATTGGAGAGGTCTTGGCCCTCAAGCATCGCCTTACAGGCCTCCTCGACTAGCGCTGTTGCGCCTATGTCACGCTCATCGGATGCGTCAGCACCCCAATGGCCCTCAGCATGGGGCGCGGTCCACACACCTCCCTGCATCGAGACACTCAGAGTCGATGTACCGCCACTGATTTGCTCGATATAGTCGGCAGCAGAGTTTTCCCCTCCTAGCATCGAGTCGGCCTTGTCCTGTGAGAACGGCCTGTCGGGGAACTGAACCCTCAGTACTAACCACCTCTCATCGCTCTGTAATCCGACTAGATCAATGGGGTCATCCGTCTGTTCGGCGATCTCGACATCTATCCAATCATCAATAATATCGGGATTGAGATTGGCCCAAACGCCCATCATCAGCACGGCTGCTGCAATGGCTGCACGTGCTACGTTCATGGACTTACGTCCATGAGTCACTCTTTCAATCCAATGCTGACTCGGTCGGCTAATGCATCAAATCGCTGATGGAAGATGCCTTCCAGGAGTCGTCAGATGATTCTGGTGCATCCAGCCATCCCAATCCTGCGTATCCGCAGCCCATAGAGTCGAGTGATGACCTCAGAGAGAGAGGGAGTGGGGTCGCGTCGCATCCAGCGATGATGATGTTGGTGATGCCATGATGCAGGACCATATCGGCCAAAGCATCCTGCTCTGTCGGCTCCAAGCACAAGGCCGAGCATTTTGGCATAGCCACTCCGTGATGAACGCTACCTGCTGGGAATCGTGGGCAAGCGCCCTCGCAACCGCAGTCTACGAGGGCAACTCTGTGAGTTGAGCCGTCTCGAGATAACACATCATCGACCTCGAATTTTCTGCGGCCGAGTGGGGCTTCAGGCAAGGTTCGGGAGATCTTGTCGGCCAAGGCCATGGCCGCAAACGCAGCGAGCAACCTCAGGCCTTCATACTCGGCTGGTAGAGTCAGCAGCAGGAGTCCTCCGAAAATCAGCAGGATGCGCGCCCTGAATCGGACCTCCCCGTGCTCGACCAGCCCTAGCAAACGAGCTATGGAGAGGGACAGTGTGGCTAGCATGATGGTGACGAGTAGCCAGGAGAATCCTAGAGCCAGCCTGAAGAGGGCGCTCGCATCGTATCTGGTTCCTACACCCTCTAGAGAGTCGGCGGCATGGGCGGCCTCGATGAAGAAGGGGAGCATGTAACCCCATGTCGCCAGAATCACCAGCGGGATGATGGCCATGCTCAGGCAAAGCAGGGTTGCGAGCCAACTGCGCTCGCGGGGAAGCAAGCCAGGTCGAGCGAATCGATGCAGTTGCAGAGATATCACTGGCATCACTGTCAGCAGGGCCAGCAATATCGCCAAGGACCACCGTATCTCCAACCACTCGAAGGGGGAGTAGACAGACAGATTGGGAGCATCGGCACCCAAGGGGAGGTAGTCCAGCCACGCTCGCATCAGCGAGTCGGTGGCGTATGCGCATGCGATGGTAGCGAAGAACAGGAGAATCGCCGAAATGCGTATCACGTGATTTAACTCTGCGAGGTGTTCGGACAACGGTCTTGGCCTGTCTGAGGATACTGCGAGTGTCATTTCAGAGGGTGTCCTTGATCTGTGGCTCTGCTCTGGCCGCCAACACCGTCCTGTAGACGCTGTAAGCGGCCCATGCACTGATGAAGAAGGCACAGCCGATTGCGAACGAGGTGAGGTCGAAGGTTCTAGTTCCTTCCTCGACGATACTGTCCGGAGGAAAAGAGATGGATGCGTCCGAGGCCATCCAACGAACACCGACGGCGAATGCTGCGACGCCGATTAGGCCACTTCGTATGGCTTGCGGGTAGGCGAGTTCTGTTGCTAGGAACTCGGGGGCTTCATCGTAGCGGCGCTCGAGTATCTCCTTCTGGACCACAGCCCCGACTATCAGAGCCACTAAACTGGTCCAGTAAAGCAGATTGCCCTGTTCGTAGATTCTCAACGATAGGGCCGCTTGGCGCTCTGCCTCCTTCTCGGCATCGGACTCCTCAATTAGGAACAGGGTGTCGTAGTCGCCGACCGAAATCGTCCTTGTCTCGAGAGTTGCGGCATCATCCCCCGAGTCTATTGTTCCGGGAGCATTTACAGTGAAAGAGAGAAGGTTCCAGTAGTCGCCCTCGTCCGGCACCCCAGAACCATCGACTGAGTTTCCTGCCAACCAGAAACTAACTGCGCCTACGTCCTCGGTGGGCGCAGTCCAGTTCAGGAACCAGATGCCATCTGAGTCGATGGCGGAATGAGATACGTCACCAGGGGCCTTTTCTGCCTCGCGGATGTCTTGGCCATCAGCCCACGTAAATGCCCCCATTCCCGCTGAAGAGAGCAGGAAACCCGCCTTGTTATTGCCATCTCCGCCAGAAAGGGACAGAGAGTCAGCTACGGTGATGGTGTATTGATAGGTCTCGTCTAGCCCATACATCACAGGGACGCCAGTGATCATTACCACCGACCTGTCTGAAGGGGCGCCATTGTTGTGACATGTGCAACCATACCGGACAGTCAAATCGCCGTTGCCGTCGATGCCGTCGTTGTCGGTTTCGGCTGGCGGTCCGCCGGACATTGCCATAGAAGGCAAGGCGAGCAGCCCTAGCAGCATCAAGCAGAGAATTGCCCTGTTGACAGTCGCTCGCATCATCCCACCTGTACTTCTCTCGGCTGTCGGAGTCTCATAACCGTTGCTCGGTCGCATCCCCATAGGGATGCGCCATCCTCACAGTTCCTTGATGGCCGAATTCAGTTCGTTCATCATCTTCTTGCCGTCTCCGAACAGCATCATCGTCTTGTCCATGTAGAACAGGTCATTGTCGACTCCAGCGTACCCCACAGAAAGACTGCGCTTGATGATTACAACCACTCTGGCCTTGTCAACGTCCAAGATAGGCATCCCGGCCAGAGGGCCCTCAGATGTGCGAGCAACGGGGTTTGTGGTGTCGTTTGCACCGATAACCAAAGCAACGTCGCAATCTGGGAACTCAGAGTTAATGTCATCCAACTCGATTAGTTGCTCATAGGGGACGTTGGCTTCGGCCAGTAGGACGTTCATGTGGCCAGGCATTCTGCCGGCTACGGGGTGAATGCCATAGAATATCTCACAGCCTTCGGCTTCCATCATGTCGGCGAACTCCTTGACTGCGTGCTGACTTTGACTGACAGCCATTCCGTAACCTGGGATGATGATGACCTTCTGGACACCGTCGAGAACCATCGCTACCTCTTCGGGATCGCTACCGACTTTGGTGCGTGTAAGCTGATCCTTGTCGGCGGTGCCCCCGAATGCCTTGAACAGGACATCTTGCAGGGTCCTGTTCATCGCCTTGCACATGATGAATGTGAGGACCAATCCGGCGGCGCCGACCATCGAGCCGGCGATGATTAGGACGTTGTTGCCGATTACGAAGCCGGTGAAGGCTGCGGCGATTCCCGAAAGCGAGTTCAGTAGACTGACGACTACGGGCATGTCGGCCCCGCCTATCGGGATGACGAACAGGATGCCCAGCAGGCTAGACATGCCCACTATTCCCCAGATGTAGTCCTTGTTGGTGGGTTCCCCGATGGTCATCCAGATCAGATAGACTAGTCCTACTAGGAGTAGAGTCTTCAATACGTTAAGCCAAGGAGGACCCCAGGTGGGGAATCTGACCCACTTCTTGGAGAGGGGGATGATGAAGCCTCCTTTGAGTTTCATCATCGCGACCAGAGAGCCGCTGAGAGTCGCCCATCCAACGAGACCGGAGAGTCCGATTGCAACCCAAGTCGCGTAGAGTTCGATACCTTCGGGGATACCGCCTTCAGTGCTAATCCGACTGAATGCCTCGGACATGCCGACGAGTGCGGATGCGCCGCCCCCAAAGCCATTGAACAGAGCAACCAGCTCGGGCATGCCAGTCATCTCGACCTTTGTGGCCATCAAGGAGCCAATCAGTATCCCTATGGCCAGCCCCCCGACAATCAGCTCCCAGCCGATTACCTCCTCGGTGTACATCCTAGCCAGTGTGACCAGTACAGCGAGGAACATACCCATTGCACCGAGTCTGTTACCCCGAGGGGCTGTCCTCGGACTAGAAAGTTGCTTGATACCGAAGATGAAGAGTGCAGCAGATATCAGGTAGCCAATTTCCCACACTGCCGCGCTGACCATTCACTCACCGCCCTTGCGTCTCTTGCCGGCTATCATTTCCAGCATCCTGTTGGTGACCATGAAGCCGCCAACGACGTTGATGGTGGCCATAATCAGAGCTGCGAAAGCCATCCACGCCGCGGCCCCTGGATCACCGTCGTTGAAGGCAGTGTTAGAGAGGATCAGCGCACCGACAATAGTGATTCCGGAGATTGCATTGGCACCGGACATCAGCGGGGTGTGCAGTGTAGGTGGGACCTTGCTGATGAGTTCGAAGCCGAGGAAAATAGCCAGTATGAAGACGGTGATACTCCCAACCAAGGCTGCCACAGTGAGACTCAGTTGACCACCCCCGCCAGTCTGGACTGCTTCTCGTGGATGGCCCCGTCACTGCAGATGAGGACACCGCCCATCCCCGGCACGTGGAGCTCTGAGCCTGCTGGAGCGCCGACTAGGACATCATCGTCCATATCCAAGGTCAATTCACCCTCCTTGACGAGGGTGGTCACGAAGTTAGTCAGGTTATTCGAGTACAGCATACTCGCTGTTGAAGCGACCAGTCCTGGCAGATTCTCGATCCCGATGATAGTGACTCCGTGCTCGACTACGGTCTGACCGGGCTTGGTGAGCTCGCAATTGCCGCCGACATCAGCGTTCATGTCGACTATCACAGCGCCTTCCTTGAACGTCTCAACTGCGCCGGCAGGCACCGTGATGGGGGCGGGACGCCCGAAGATTCGAGCGGTAGTGATGATGACATCAGCGTCCTTTGCGACCTCGCAGACAGTGTCGTTGACCTTCTGGATAAACTCGGGTGTCAGGGGCTTGGCGTATCCAGACTCATCCTCGAAGTCGTCCATCCCTTCGACCTCGATGAAGCGACCGCCGACGGACTCGATCTCCTCGGCCGCAGACTTCCTGACGTCGGATGCGTAGACTATGGCACCGAGTCGCTTGGCTGTGGCGATGGCCTGCAATCCGGCTACGCCACTGCCCATGATGACGAACTTGGCGGCCTTGACGGTGCCAGCGCTAGTGGTCATCATCGGGATGGCCTTGGCGATGTGGGCAGAACCCATCAGCACCGCTTTGTAGCCAGCGAGGTTGTCCTGGCTGGAGTTGACGTCCATGGATTGGGCTCTCGACAGCCTCCTGGGTATCATGTCCATACTTAGCAGGGTGATGCCCGCCGCCATCGCATCCCTGACGCGCTGGGGGTGTCTGAACGGATCAGCGACGCAAGCGAGCATCTGACCTGAGTTCATGGTGGATGTGTTCGGCATGTGGATGGTGACGAGGAGGTCGGCTGACAAGGCCTCGTCCCTAGAAACGACCTGGGCACCTTTGGACTCGTACATGGAGTCTGAGTAGTTTGATTCAGAGCCGGCTCCTGATTCAATCAGTACCTCGAAGCCAGCCTTTCCGAGTTTAGACACCGAATTGGGGACTATGGCTACGCGGCTCTCCCCTTCCGGTTCAAGCAATACCCCAAGGCGCATTTCAGGCACTTTCCAGTTGGATGAGCCGTAGGCTCACCTTTCGAC
>JAKUUO010000038.1 GCA_022448665.1 Candidatus Thalassarchaeum betae
GATGCGCCAGAGGGTGATGATAGCCATGATGATGTCCTGCGAGCCCAAACTTCTCATCGCCGACGAGCCGACAACCGCCCTCGACGTCACCATCCAGGCCCAGATTCTACAGTTGATGCGAGACCTGCGCGACGAGAAGGACACGTCTATCCTGCTTATCACGCACGACTTGGGGGTTATCGCCGAGATGTGTGACGCAGTCACCGTGATGTACGCCGGGTCCGTGGTCGAGAGCGGCAGCATAGGGGACGTTCTATCCCGGCCTCGGATGCCATACTCAATCGGCCTGCTCCACAGCATCCCAACAATCGATGAAGGATCTGACCGCAGGGACGTGCTACCTATCATCCCGGGGCAGGTCCCGGACCCCAACCTACACTTCGATGGGTGCAGGTTCCACCCCCGCTGCCCGTTCGCGGACGAGACATGCATCTCAACTCCGCCGCCGATGACAGAGGTCGAACCCGGTCACTTCGCAGCCTGTCACCACACCGATTCAATTGGCGAGAATGTCGCAGAAGTGCAGGCCGCATTCGACGTTTTCGCAGCCGAGTACGAATTGGAAGGAGTTGCCTGAGATGCCGGATGACAGCAAGTTCGACGAGGTCCTCATAGAGGTCGAGGGGATGAGGAAGTGGTTCCCAATCAAGAGCGGCATGCTCACTACAGTGAAGAGCCACGTCCGCGCCGTTGACGGGGTCGACCTGCAGGTAAAGCGAGGTGAGACCCTCGGGATTGTCGGCGAGTCGGGTTGCGGCAAGACCACACTGGGACGAGTCATACTGGGACTCACCCATATGACCGAGGGGTCGGTCCACTATGCCGGCGAGGACATCCGGACGATGACAAACAAGGACCTCAGGAGGAGACTCCAGATTGTGTTCCAGGACCCTGGAGGTTCGATGAACCCGAGGATGTCGGTGCGATCCATAGTGGGGGAGCCACTCCAAGTGAATGGAATGGCCGAGGGCGCCGAGCTGACTCAGAAGGTAGCTGATTTGCTTGATTCCGTGGGCCTCAAGCGCGAGCACATGAACAGATTCCCCCACGAGTTCTCCGGTGGACAGAAGCAGAGAATCGCCCTAGCGAGGGCACTCTCTCTGGACCCTGAGTTCATTCTCCTCGACGAGCCAACCAGCGCATTGGACGTGTCCGTTCAGGCCCAGGTCCTGAATCTGCTCGAGGAGATCCAGGAGAAGCACGGTCTCACATTCGTCTTCATCACTCACGCACTCAACGTCGTCAACCACATTTGCGACAGAGTCGCAGTGATGTACCTCGGAAAGATCGTCGAGATCGCCGATACGAACGACCTGTTCAGTGAGCCAGCCCACCCCTACACGCATGCTCTGATGTCGGCTATCCCAGAGCCCTCTCTGGAAAAGGCCTCTAGGAGGAGGATAGTTCTGAGTGGTGACGTACCCAGTCCCGCAGACCCCCCTCCTGGATGCAGGTTCCACACTCGTTGCCCCATCGCTGAGGAGGGGCTCTGCGATGTCGAGGAGCCGAAACTGGAGTCCATCGGCGAAGGTCATGGAGTGGCGTGCCACTTCCCACTGGGCCCCGGGAAGAAACTCCCGATCCTCGACGATGACCAGATTCCTCCTGAGGATGACGACAAGCCGAAAACGGTCGTACTCTGAGGTACAAGAATGGCTGAGAACGAAGCCGACTCGGACGGGAGCGAGACCACCCCTCCTCCGATGTTCGACAAGAAGGAGGAGGCCGAGGCCGCCTTCTGGAGGCTGAAGAAGGCCTCTGACGAGTGGAGGGAGGAGCGAGTCAAGCGTGTTCTGGCCCAAGAGGGCGAGGGTATTCTGACCACGCTTGGCAGAGTGGTGTACATTTCGGCGTGTATGTTGTTCGATGGCGTGGTGCTGCTGGAAGTTCCAGTCAGCATGGGCAGGACTCTGGCTGCTTGGTCCCTGTATGTGGTCTTGCTAGTAGTTGCCATCAAGCTACAGCGCGACCTCTACGAGAAGTGGTTCGATGTCGACATCAGTCAGATCGACTTTGATCGGCAATGATTGGGAAGCGCTCAGTGGCGGTTCGCTCGAAGCGCCTGAACGAAGGCACAACGACGCCGATTATCGTGGCGGCGACCATGATCGACACCGCCACAATGAAGGCCGCCTCGAGCCCCAATCTCTCGATCATCATCCCGCCGAGGAGCATCGCGGGCGGAATCAGGATGAAGGAGCCGATTGCATCGATAGAGTTGACCCGGCCACGCAGATGCTGCTCTACGCTGTCCCCGATCGTCGTGTTCCAAATGACTCCCAACACCCCCACGAGGAGGCCTTGGAACAGCGAGATCAGCAGAATGAGCGCGAACCAGGGCACGAACACGAACAGCAGGTCCAACCAAGCGGCGAAGCCGACGGTGACGTAGAACACCGTCCCACGCGAACTCTTCGGAATCGGATTACTGCCTGCGTAAAGGGCACCCACGGCGGCTCCGATCGGGAAGACGGCGCCCCAGATTCCGTAATAGAAACCATTCCAGCCGTTATTCAAGGCGATGGAGGGGATGCCGACATCTACTATCGCAGCACCAGCGTGGAATACCATGAACACGAGGATTCCGACGAACAGCCAAGGCTGGCTGCGAGTGAAAGACAGAGCATGACCCATCTCCGACTTGAAGTCGGAATCCTCTTCCTCATCCCTGACGATTGGGACCTCCTCCATGTTGTACAGCACATACGCACTGACAAGGAAGGTGACCATGTCGATGAAGAGCGCGACTTCGATACTTGAATAGGTGATTATTGCACCACCGATCAGACCACCGAGCGACCACGAGATAGTACGAATGGAATTGAGCAAACCGGTCGCAGAGGCCAGGATCTCCTCGTCTACTAGGTCTGGCACAAGGGCCTGAGTCGCGGGTATCGAGAAAGCTGTAGACGCTCCCATCATCACGGCGCCGAAGAGCAACACCTTCAGCACGGGGAGGCCGATGAAGAGGAGGCCGATGAAGAGGAGAGCGAAGCTTGCCTGTACATAGTCGGTGTACAGCGCGACGGTCCGCCTGGGTATTCGGTCGACCACCATCCCGCCAACTGTTAGAAGGGGCAGGTGAGCGACGAAATATGCGATTCCGAACCACGCGAACCACACCGGTCCGCCTAGCTCATTCACACGCCAGCTTGCCGCGACCATGAAGCCGGCTCGGCCGACCTTGCTAACGCCGTCCCCAATCAGGAAACGCCGCAGGTCGCGGACTTCCCAAGCCTCTCGCAGACCCATTGCCAACATCGCGGGAACAGGCGCATTTCAAGATGTCCTGAGGGCAATCTGAGTAATCCTCGGAGTACGGTGAATGGACAGATGAACGAAGGTAGGAATATCGACATTTCAATTGTTCTCATTTGAAAATATTATTCTACGAGAATTATTCAAACGTACAATAATCATCTAATTGAGTGAATATTCTGCTAGTATCAACGTCATGTGATGTTCATTCGACCGAATGATTATAGCACTAACTCGCACGCATGCGCGTGTCCGGGGGAGCAAGATGTTGGAGTCTGCAGCGCACGTAGGTTTGGAATCTCAAGACGGCCCATTGACTCTCGACAGATTCGGGGCCGAATCGGCGCGTATTGGGAGGGAGATTGCAGACCGTTACCACCGCTACCAAATCGAAACCGAGGAGGTCGACGACGCTAATCCACTGCCTCACAGGTTCCTAGTCAAGGTCGGCAAGGTCGGCCTCGCGAAGTTCATCGCCAAGGAGATGCTGATGTACTTCGGGCAGTTCGACATAATCCTCTCCAGGCCGTGCACCTACGGGGTTTTCTCAGGGCCTGTCGGGGGATTCGCCCCCCGGCCCAAGCTATGCGTCGGTTGCCTACGCTGCACCGTCCAGCACCCCGACTTCGTAACAGTTGAGCACAACCCCGACCTCATGGCGCTCGGGGATTCGTACACCACGCATGGGCACATCGCCGCCATTGACGAGGAGGCCAAGAAGGGAATTGTCCCTGTACGTGGTCAGGGCTACAGGGGGCGTTTCGGAGGGCCGGGCTTCGATGGGATGCTGACTGACATGTCCGAGATCGTCCGCCCGAGCAGGGACGGCATCCATGGCAGAGAGCTCATCGGTACGGCCGTCGATGTCGGCAGCAAGCCGATGCACCTCTCGTTCGATGCAGACGGCAAACTCTCCGGGAGCACCCCTGAGATGTTCACCATACAGGTACCGTTCTTGTTCGACCTGCCACCGGGCGACCTTGGCTCCAACGACTTCGCCAGAGTGGTGGACTCCACAAGCAGGCGCATCGACACGCTCTCGTGTCTGGACGCGCACACCGTGGCCCGGCTCGGTCTGGATGCCCCGAACATCGTACCGGTTCTGGATAACGCTGAAGCCACTCACACTTCCGAGTTCCCTGCTGCGAGGCTGATCGAACTCGATGGTTGGAACGCCGACGCCTTCGAGGCGGCAAGAGAAGCCACTGATGCCATGATCGGAGTGCGTCTGCACTTCGAAGAGGGCTGGCAGGAGTCATTCATCGCAGCTGTGGATGCAGGTGCCAAAGTCATCCACCTGCTTGCCGACCTCCACGGACGCGGTGCTGACGGCAGCTTCGTTTCGGATCTGTTCAAGGAAGCCCACATGATTCTAATCGAGCAGGGAAGGCGGGAGACCGTCACCCTGTTCGGCGGCGGCGGCATCGTTGGCGCTGATCACGTCCCGAAGGCAATCATCAGCGGGCTCGATGCTGCCGCATTGGATCTTCCTGTCTTGTTCGCGTTTCAGGGTCGCTCGCACGGCTCGCTGAGGAAGCGCGACAAGGTCTCTGGCACCTTGCCGAGGAGGATGGATCGTGATTGGGCCGAGCAGAGACTCGCCAACCTCTGCGGCTCTTGGAGGGATCAACTGCTTGAGATTCTCGGCGCTATGGGCATCCGTGATGTGCGCCGTCTGAGGGGAGAGTTCGGCCGCTCGATGATCGTCAGACACCTCGAGGATGAGGCATTCGAGGGAATAGCAGGATATGCCGGAGGTGGTGCTTGATGACCATAGTCAAGCCTAGTGAGACGCTGATCCACAAAACGACACATCTGATGCAAGATGGGATGAACGCGAGGGCATTCGGGGAATACAGGATTCCAGAGGCTCTCGGAGATGCACGTTGGACCGACGAGCTGATACTGTCCACCTGGTACATGGCCGAGACTGGCGAAGTCCCAGATGGCATGAACTTCAAGACCGGTAAGAGCGACGGGGGCTTCGATAGGCTGGACTTTCAGTTCCTGCCTGAGGGTGAGTGGCTGGAACACTCGGGAGACATTGACACCAGCCTGCATCTGAACCGCCGCGGCGATGGGAAGAACGAGATCAAGATCGACATCCCTTGGTACGGTGGCGGGATGTCCTACGGCTCCGTCTCAGTCAACGTGATGATGTCCAGAGCAAGGAACGCCCGTAATTGGAACAGCTACATTTCCACGGGCGAGGGCGGTTACCCACCGGAGTTGTTCGAAGTCAAGGAGAACGTCATCACTCAGGTAGCCACAGGGTACTTCGGCGTTGAGGAGAAGACCATCAAAGCCGCCCCCATTGTCGAATTAAAGTACGCTCAGGGCGCCAAACCAGGCCTCGGTGGGCACCTGCTCGCAGTCAAGGCCGGCGAAGAGGTCGCCAAACTGCGTGGCTCCGTTCCTTTCGTCAGTCTGTTCAGCCCGTTCCCGTTCCACTCCACTTACTCGGTCGAGGACCACTCAAAGCATCTGGACTGGATTGAAACCGTCAATCCGAAAGCCATTCTTTCTGTCAAGGTGAGCACTCCTCATGATGTCGACATGGTCGCCGTCGGCTCGTACTACGCCGGTGCCCATATCATCCATCTGGACGGCGGCTACGGCGGCACCGGGGCTGCACCGGAGATAGCCAAGAAGAACATCGCGATGCCTATCGAGCTCGCCATCCCGAAGGTGCACAAGTTCCTGCAGAAGGAGGGCGTCCGCGACGAGGTCACTCTGATTGCAAGCGGCGGCGTGCGCACCGCAGACGACATCGCCAAAGCCATCGCTTTGGGTGCGGACGGATGTGTGTTGGGTACCACAGACCTCGTTGGTATGGGCTGCACCAGATGCGCAAACTGCGAAGGAGGCCCTTCCGGGCGCGGCTGCCCCTGGGGTCTGACCACCACTGATATCGAACTGCAGGAATGGGTTCAGCAGGACTGGGGCGAGAAGAGACTGGACAACCTCTACACCGCTATGCAATGGCGCCTGCGCGATATCCTACGCAAACTCGGTCTGAACAACGTGCAGGAACTCAGGGGCCGTACGGATCTTCTGAGATACATCGGTAAGGAGGCTGGCGAATGATTGACCCTGAGGTGATTATGCAGGCCCGCCGCGAGATGACGGCCAGCCATCCGAGGTTCGAACGACGCGATGAGGACGCCGCCGAAGGTGGATGCGGAGTGATCGGACTAGCCTCCGAGATACCTGTGGCAGGGCGTCATCTGTTCGACTCGCTAGAGCAGATGAGGAACAGAGGCAACGGCAAGGGCGGAGGAGTCGCGATGGTCGGACTCGATCCCGAGCAGTTCGGAGTCGATGCAGCCACCCTGTCTGGATCATATCTCTATGCAGTGGCTTACCTCGATGCGGGCCACCGCGATGCGGTCGAAGAGTCCAGCATTCATCCCAACTTCCATATCGATCATGTCCACGAGATGCCGAAACTGCCGACTTGGCAGAGTGATATGCCCGCACTTGACGCCCGACCTCCGGACGTAGTCTGCTACTTCGTCAGGCCTCGGGAGGAGGAGTTGGACCGGTTCATCGCAGACAAACTCGACGACGTCATCGACCCGAACGACAGAGAGGCTGCTTCCGAGGAGTTCGTCTTCCACACCACCCATGCACTGAATGTCGAGTTCTACGCCAAGGATGGACGCACCGACGCATTCGTGCTGAGCCATGGACGCGACATACTGATTCTCAAGATAGTCGGCTACGCCGAGGACGTAATCCGCTACTACGGACTCGAGGAAATGACCGCCCACGTCTGGATCGGCCACCACCGCTACCCGACTCGAGGCAGGGTGACGCACCCAGGAGGGGCTCACCCCTTCGGCCAGGGAATCGACTGCGCTTTGGTCCACAACGGCGACTTCTCGAACTACGTCTCGGTCACCGACTACCTCGCTCAAAGGGGGATGGAGCCGCTGTTCTTCACCGACACCGAGGTCGGCGCCTTGGCATTCGACCTGCATCGTCGCGTCTACGGCTACAAGATGGAGCACGTCATAGAGAGTCTGGCCCCGACCAGCGAACTCGACTACATCATGCTCCCTGAGGACAAGCAGGAGGTCTACTCGGCAATCCAGAAGACGCACATTCACGGCAGCCCCGACGGACCATGGTTCTTCATCATCGCACAGTCTGATGGGCCTACCCGCCGACTGATTGGAATCACCGACACCAGCATGCTGCGCCCGCAGGTCTTCGCCTATCAGCGTGGTGAGGTCGGGATCGCGTTCTGCGCCTCCGAGAAGCAGGTCATCGACGCGGTGTTGGAGAGCCTCGCCTCTGAGGACAAGCGGTTCTGGCGCCGCGCCGACGAGTACTGGAACGCCAGAGGTGGCTCTTACACCGACGGCGGGGCCTTCTTGTTCGATGTCAGGCCTACCGAGAACGGGGGCAGTGAACTGGTCATGACCAACAAGTTCGGCGATGTGGTCGACACCCACCCAAATGGTGATTGCAAGCTGATGCCCGCCGCTGACGAATCCCCGCTTGAATTAGCCAAGATGGATTCCAACTTAGCCTACTTCGCTGTTCTGGAGGCTCTGCCTCACATGGATTGGTCCGAGGCTCTAGCCACGCTCGAGACCATCGAGGCCAATTCAGCCAACGCAGGGCGCGAATGGGTCTGGGACTTGCTCACCCGTCTCCTCGATAGGAGGTACGACACCGGCGGGCTGCGCCGTAGCCTGTGGCTCGACTTCGTAGATGCGGCCCTGACTCGAACCCTCGCTTCAGCGACCCACGAGCCCTGCGACGGCTTCGTTGGCCAGCGCACCCTCGGACATCGGCCCAAACCGGCCTCAGATTCACAGAGAATCGTGATCGATGCGAGGCCATATCCGCCAGAGGGTACCGAATCGCTTGCCCTTGAGATGGTCTCCCTGAACCATGCGGGCTGGAAGAGATTCGTACTGCTGCATTGCCGAGGTCACCGATTCATCGGCAACGGTTTCGGCCCCGACACGTCTGATGTCAGAATCGACGTCTTCGGGGCCATAGGTGACTACCTTGGAAGCGGCAGCGACGGGATGAAGGTCCACATGCACGGAAACGCTCAGGACCAGGTCGCCCAGATACACAAGTCAGGAGAATTGGTCGTCCATGGAGATGTAGGCCAGTGTTATGGTTACGGCGCCAAGGGAGGCCGCCTATTCGTACAGGGAAACGCCGCCGGCAGGCCGATGATCAACGCCGTCGGAAGTCCAAAACTAGTCATCAACGGGACCGCGCTCGATTACCTCGCTGAGTCGTTCATGGCTGGCGATCCGTTGGATGGAGGGGGCTTCGTGATCATCAACGGGATGCGGTTCGACGAGCGAGGAGAGCCCGAGGCTCTCGAGACCCCTTACCCTGGAGGCAACCTGTTCTCGCTGGCCAGCGGCGGCGCAATCTACGTGCGCGACCCGCACGAGCGACTCTCCGACTCGCAGCTCAACGGCGGAGCCTTCACAGACATGACCGAGGAGGACTGGGCAGTCGTAGAGCCAATGCTGCGGCGCAACGAGGAGCACTTCGGGATTCCCCTGCAGAGGCTGCTGACCGTCGAGGGGGAGGTCATGAGTCCGGCCGAGGTATATCGCAAGATAATCCCAGTCAAGTCGAAGACCCTGCATGCCGAGGCCGCATGGGCCGGCCATCACGACTGAGCGACGAGGCTAGCCACTTCGTCGGCGCAGCCCCAAGAGAGGGTCACACCCGCCCCGCCGTGTCCGTAGTTGTGTATCACGAGCCTCCCACCGACCTTCTCGGACTCCAGCCGGACCTCCGTACGGGAAGGTCGCAGACCTACGGCGTAACCGACTATCTTCGAGCGGTCTAGGTCGGGCCACAGTGCCTCAGCTTTCCTCAGTATTTCCTCGTTATCCTCTTCCCTGATGTCTAGGCCCCAATCGCCGATCTGAGCAGTCCCGCCCAGAACGGTAACATCACTTCTAGGGATAGTGTAAGTGAGAGTCTCTGGTTGCTGGTCGAAATACCCGATGCCCGGATCCTGATCCAGGAAGATGACCTGCCCTCGAGCCGGTTGGATCTCGTCATCTCCGCACAACTCCCGCGCTCCCAATCCGACGCAGTTGACTACGACCTCACCCGGGACTTCGGAGAGGTCGCTGACGAAGGACTGTCTGAATGAGCCACCCATCGACTCGACCTTGGAGCGGAGCCAGGGCATGTACCGGTGCATCTCGATAACGGGGGCTCTGAACTCCCAACCGAAGACATAACCCTGTACGATTTCATTAGCTTCGAGAACTCTGAATGAGGCTATATCGTCCTTCCAAGCCGGCAAAGCTACGACTTCCCTGAGGTATTCTCTGCCATCTCTCATCACTACCCCAGACTCGGGCTCATCACGAGCAAGTCCCTGTAGCACTGAGTATGTCGATATGCCCCACGGTTCAGATCGATTTGCCGGAGCCGTCAGGAAGGGATACCAGATTGCTGCGGCGACATCGGACACCGTGTCGGGGCTGAATTTGTCCGAGACGACTTCCACCTCGTGACCCGCTTCCAGCAGTTTAACTGCACAGGTCAATCCCGACACGCCGGCACCAACCACCGTGCAACGCATGCTCCGCGATGCCCGCGCCCCTCAAGATAGCGTCGGCCGACGTGCTCGATTACTCGGGGTGAACCTCTTGAGTGACGGCCTTCTTCGGTCGCATGGTGAAGTCGTGCCGAAGGTGAAGCGACCGAAGAAGGGCTGGTTCAGGCCCGACAAGAAGAAGCCCAAGAGAGGACCTCGTGTCAAGCCTAGCGAGAAGGGCTTGCCCCCGTGTCCTGCTTGCGGTCAGTGGAGCATGCAGAAGGACAACACCAAGAGCGAGTTGTTCTGCGGATCCTGCGGCGCGATAATGTGAGAGAGATTCCATACACTCCAGCCCCTCCGACAATCCGCCGCAGTGATGAGGAACCGCACCGGGCGCTTCGGGCGCCGCGAGTGATGGGCGATCTGAGCGGCACTCTTAGATTAGAAATGTAAAGAGAAAT
>JAKUUO010000039.1 GCA_022448665.1 Candidatus Thalassarchaeum betae
CGCCGTCGACAGCGGACCACCGCTGATTCTGCTGATGGACTGGGACAGGACCGGAGGCAGATTACAGACCGGTCTCAGGGACAGGCTGATGGCCCTCGATGTCCCCGTGGACGAGGAGCTTAGGAGGGTGCTTCTGAAGGTGATGAAGCCCGAAGGCAGGACGGTGGAGTCCCTGGCCCCACACGCCAAATCGCTGCTTCCGATGATTGAGGAGCAGCTCGAAGCACTGGGCTGACTACTCCTCCGGCAGAGTGGTCGGCGATTCCTTGACGGTGTTCAGGACGAGGTGGGTTACCGAGCGCTCGACACCGTCGACTGACATGACGTTCTTGGACAACTCGTCCAAATCGCTTCTGTCGCGGGCCCGAGCGACGACCATGGAGTCGAAGTCACCGGTCACGTCGTACACTCCGTAGACGCGCGGGTCCTTGGCGATCTTCTCCTGGATCTCGATCAGACGACCCTTCTGTATGCGCAGCCCGATGACGACATTCAGGTCCCATCCAATCTTCTCGGGATCCAGCAGCACGGCGTATCCGCGAATCACACCGGCCCCCTCGAGTTTGCGCACCCGATTGCTCACAGTGCCCAGGGAAACGCCCACTTCCTTGGAGATCTTGCGCATCGAGGTCCTAGCGTCTCGCTGCAGTACCGAGAGGATGCGACGGTCGGTTTCGTCGAGCATGTAATCACCGGGAGTTGCGGAGTCCGCGATACGGCTATTGAACATATGCCGGCGACTAGGATAGTTGCTTGGTCGAACGTTCATCGGGATGGCCGCTATTCCTCTTCTTTCTCAGTTATCGACAATCCGCGTTTGAGTGAGAGAATCCGGCGCTCTGCTTTCCCCAGCATCAGGCTCACCCGTACCCCGACCCACACCGGCACGCAGTCCCGGGTGGCTCGATCGATGAGAATGTGACCGCCTCTGACAGCATTCACCCCAGCCTCGTCAGGGGACATCTCCTCATCTGCAAGCAGAGCATCGATGAGATCGCCGTCGACCTCGCTTGAGGCGTTCGGCAGCCTCGGAGCCAGTTCGTGTGCCGCCCCTGCGACGATCCTCTCGACATCGCCTCCTCGCAGGCGCGCGGCACTGAGTCCGAGGTGGATGACTTTGAGCGGGCGCCAGCGCCCACCCGGAATCCTCGTCCGACCGCCGCGCCGGCTCCTTTCGGACTCCCAGACATCGTGCACCTCGGGAGTCGAAAGCAGCAGCCGCTTGCCACGCAGCCAGAGGTCGTCCGGCAACGCCCCCCAAGCCGACTCCACTACCGAAGCGACCTCGTCTGGAATCGGGCGGGGGGAGTTGTCGGAGTCCGGCTTAACCTCCTCAGCGGTCATCTTCACCTCGACCTCGGGAGCCGGACGCTCGGGCGCGTCCTCGGACTTCTCCAGCACAGCGAGGAAGAATCCACCACCTCCTATCTTGTCGTTCCACACGCGCATGGAGCGAGGCAGTTGCGAGGCGATGCCCTGCTCGCTTGGTGGCTGCATGGATTCAGGAATCTCGACCACAGCGACCCCGCCGCCATCGTCTAGACTGGGCCAGTCGGTGCGTCCGGCCTCACCGGGCACATCGGGCAGCAGCTCCATGACCGATTTCATGTCGACGCCCTCGGAGTTGCGCAGCACCTCAGCCACAACCGCCTCGTCTTCGACTGGGTCGAGCGAACAGGTCGCGTAGACTACCCTTCCACCGGGCTTCACCAGCGCTACAGCCCGCGACAGCAGGGCGACCTGCAGGTCGTGGAGGGAGCGTCCTCCGGAGGGGAGCCACTTGCCCCAGACATCGGGGTTCTTCCTAGTAGTCCCCGAACCGGTGCAGGGGACATCGACTAGGATCCTGTCGAAGCCAGATTCGGGCACACGCGGGATGTACCGACCGTCGTGGTGCACGACGACCGGGGTTCTGGATCCATGCCTCTGTACGTTAGTCACCAGCATGTTGACCCTCGAGTTCACCACCTCGTTTGCGAATACCGCCCCTGCTTCGCCCAGGTGCTCTGAGATCTGAGTCGTCTTGGAGCCGGGCGAGGCGCACATGTCGAGAACCACTTCCCCGGGCTGCGCGTCCAGAGCGATTGCTGGCAGCATCGAGACCGCCTCCTGACGGGTCAGCCTGCCAGTCTCGTGGAGGTCGGCCAGCATCTCTCTGATGTCGCCCTCGGCAGCACCTCGATTGAACGGCAGCGTCCAAGCGCTGCCGGGTCCGATGAACCACCCTATCCTCTCGGAGCCTATCCCCTCCAACCAACCCTCGGTCCATTCGCTGTCGGACCTCAGTGGGTTGACGCGGACTGTCTCGGGCAGTCTGTCGAACGAGCCCGCGAGCCAATTCTCCGGATCGTCCCTCCAGACTGACACCGCTTGCAGCAGGATGCTCTCCCGCGCTAGTTGGTCCCAAGGCACCTCGCTCTGGCTCATGGCCCACGGGCGAGAGCGCCACGCATCAATTACTCGATGGCGCTGTTCCGCGAGTCGAGCGCCCTGTTCGATTGGCCGTCTAGCACCGAACGCATCGTAAATGGTTAAACCCTCAGCGAAGCGATTGGCGTCCGCGGCGCAAGCCGCATGGGATGCACATGAGAGGATTAGGTAGGAGAATTGCTAGGAGCTCGGGAGAACCAACGAAGACTGACTTGAAGGGGGCGACTAGGAAACTGGTCGAACTGGTCGAGCGCGCTAGGGCCGTAGGGAGGGAGCAGGGCCCCCTCGTGCCCGTCGAAGCGCTCGTGACCATAGAGCGCGACAAGTGGATATGGCAGATCGTTGACCGCGAAGTCCTCGATATCCTCAGTCACAGACTGGTGTTCGAGTCCAACAACGGGAAACGCCGAGAGATCCTGATGACGGCGTGCATCGACACCGCGATGAGCGCGGCGTCGAGGATAGTCGAGCTCGATGGAGGGTGCGTCTTGATCGAGACGCTGGACCCCTGATTCGACCCCTATGGGGTCGCATTCCCCCTTCTCGCGGGCTTGAAATAGTGCAGGCAGGTGCGACGGCCGATGGCTAAGGAGAAGAAGAGCAGTGGAATCCAGCAGGCTGCTGGACTGATTCGCTACTTCGACGAGGAGTCCGAGGACGCCATACAGATCTCGAAGGGCTCGATTTACGCGATCTGCATAATCTTCTCGGTGGGCATCTACCTAGCCAATTATGGAGTGTGGTCCTGGATGTGGGCCACGCTGGGACTGTGATCACTCCTCTTCGGAGAGGTCGACGAAGGGAACCTCGTCGAGCAGGTGCTCAGCACCGACATCATCCTGCTTCTGGGTGTTCGGAGCGGCTGAGTGCCGCTGAGCCAACCGCTCAGTCTCACGCACCTCTGTGCTCGGGTCGGCCTCAATGATGGCGCTGGCCGCGCGTCCCAGCGCCCGCTCGACGGCCGGGGCATTGCGGTCCGCCAGAGCGGCCCGAGCCTCCTGCAGCGCATTGTCGGCGGCATCGAGAACCCCCTCGGCTGACTGGTCGAGGCCCCTGAGCCTCCTCAGGGCATCCTCGAGATGGTTAACCTCCTCGGCCATGTCCTCCCTCGCTCGGCTGATGAGGCTCTCCCAGGCCTCCTTGTGCTGCGAGGAGTCGCACTCCGAGGCTCTCTCGAACTGTCGCAGCCGTGAAGCCTCCCAAGGGTTCCTGCCGAGTGAGGCGACGAGGTCGTGGACGCACCTCGCTCGCAACCCCAGGGGACCCGTGATCTCGATTCTGTTGAGGAAGCTGGTCGCGAACAGTCCGAAGCCCCAGTATGCCCGGCTGGTGATGGTCAAGGACAGCTCGTTAGCGCGGGAGACCAACTCCCACTTCTGCTCGTCGTAGCCCGGCTGCTTTGTGAATCTGGGCGGGTCGTGGGGACCGAGAGCCCGCAGCGCCGCTTGGCCAACGTCACCTAGGAACACCTTCCCCCCTGCCCCGGGCCAGCCTTCGGCGCGAAGATAACCCTCCTCGTCTATCGTCATCCTCGGTTTCCCGTCGCACACCTGCGCGTAGAGCACTGTGACGCTGGGGTCCGACCCCACAGGTCGTTCTGAGTCATCAGTCACGGACCTCTGCGAGCGCGCGACGGGTTGAACGTTGCGCGCTGGTGGGAACCCCTAAGACCCTCCAAACCGAGCGTATCTCATGCCGCGCCGGAAGTACGGAAGGCTCCAGAAGGTGGTCGAGCGCCCTCCTTCTGACAATTGCAGCAGGTGCAGAGCAGGGAAGCACTGCCCCATCCCGTCCCACCCGGGATTCTCCATACCAGCGGACCGCGAGTGGCAGGGCCCCGAGTCGGTGGACAAGCGCGGCAACAAGAAGAACCCGGCTAGGAAGTAGTCTCAAGGGATTCTCTGGTAGGGCGCCTCGCCGACATCGGGCAACGCCTCTTCGGCTTCGATGACCGTGACTTCGTCGGAATCATCGGTAGCGGCCCTCTCCCTCTGGGCACGGTGGTAGATCTCCCTCAGAGTCTGATCGCCGATCTCCAAGTACACCCTCGTCGTTGCAATGCTAGCGTGACCCAGTAGCCTCTGGATGGTGACGAGGTCGGCGCCGCGTTCCAGAAGCCCGGTAGCGAAGGTGTGCCGAAGCGTGTGTGGGCTGAGGCGGGAGCGCGGTATATCGGCAGCGTCAGCCAGCCTGTCCATCAGTTTCTGGACCGAGCGCGGATTCATCCTGCGGCCCCTGCTGGAGAGCAGGAGTGAGCGCTGCTCGTTCTCCCGGTCGCAGATTCCCATCCTGGTATTGCGAATCGGAGTCCAGCCCTCGATGGCCTTCACCGTTGCTTGGGTGAACAGGACCGTGCGGTCCTTCTCCCCCTTGCCAGCGATTACCAAGGCGGACATGTCTTCGGTGTCGACATCATCTGTGTCCAGCCCGCACAACTCTGAGACCCGCAGGCCGGTGTCTAGGAGTATGGTCACTACAGGCTGCGCCAACGGGTCCTCCGACTGGCTTGCAGCTGATCTGACCCTGCTCAGCTCTTTGCGCCCCAGGGTCCGTGGCAGCGAGCGACTCCGGTTCGGCCTCTGTATCCAGTCGGGTATCGAGTGCCCGACCCACTGCAGGAGGTGCGAAGCAGCGGCGATTCTGGCGTTGACGGTCGCCGGCTTGAGTTCGCCTATCGAGTTCAGCCAGGCATCGAGCCTGCCTCGATTGGGGTCGACCCTCGAGTGAAATTCCAAGACACTCAGTGCCTTGGCCCCGTCCCAGTCCAAATTACTCTCTCCCGGCAGCGCCGTCGTGCTGAGGGTTCGAGCCGCGACCGTGTAGGCACGGATTGTGTGCTCGCTCTTCTTCTCGGTCCTCAGTCGCTGGGTCCAGCAGTCGAACCAAGGCAGGCCTGTGAGGCTGTGGAGTCGAGGGGGAAGGGGAGAACCGCTTCCCCCTCCGATGTCTGCGAGTCTGTTTCCGAGCCGCCCCCCCAGACCGATATTGATCCAGGACCCCGCACCATCTTCATTCTGTTCAGTCAATTCCCTCGCCTCATAGCCGCGAACGGCCGTGCATCCCTGCCCTTACGGGCGAGCCCAAGTCCGCCTATGCAGACTTGAATGCTTCTCTCCCCAAAGGGGTGAGAACCCTCGTTTGGAAGACGGCTTGAAAGAGCCGTCACGATTCAATCGTAAGCCCGCGAGTAGTCGCTGACTCCGTTGCTGTCCATGGCGGCGCTGTCCGAGCCGCCTTCTGCCTGCGCTTCGCGCAGCTTCCTGTCCAGGAGTTCGACTACTTTGCCGGCGACAATCTTCCCGCAAGCAGACTCGATGCCCTCGAGCCCGGGGCTCGAGTTGACCTCGAGGACCACTGGGCCGCCACGTGACTCCAGCATATCGACTCCAGCGAAGTCGAGGTCGAGGGTCTTTGCCGCCAGACAGGCGATCTCGGACTGCCTCTGTGAGATTTCGATCGGCTCGACGCTGCCACCGAGGTGGAAATTGGAGCGGAACTCCGAGCCGTGCGCCTTGCGACGCATGGCTGCCACGACTTCGCCACCCACGACTAGGGCACGGATGTCCTGACCATGTGATTCCTGAACGTACTCCTGGATGAGGGGACTCATGTCGCGCTCCAGCATCTGATACACCAACTGGCGTGCCTGCTGGTCTGAGTGAGCGAGGAAGACGCCGCGGCCATGAGTGCCCTCGTTGGCCTTCACCACGCAAGGAGTGCCGCCAACGAGGTTGACTGCGCGGGCGGTGCCTTCCCAGTTCCCGACATGTGCGGTGACGGGCACGGGTATCCCGGCAACGGACATCATCTTGCATGACAGCATCTTGTCACGGCTGTTCACGATGCCCTCGCTCTTGTTGATCACGATGACCCCCGTGCTCTCGAACTGACTCAGAACGGAGACGCCCCTGCGGGTAATCGAGTAGCCAATCCTCGGGATGACCGCTTCGCATTCCACTAGCCAGCCCTTGTTGAAGATCCTAACTCCGGTGTCGTCGATGACGTAGTCCAGAGACAGCGGGTCGATGATTCGGACCGCCCAACCGGCTGCCTCCGCTTCCTCGGCGAGGCGCTTGGTGCTGTACAGGCCGGGGCCTCGGGACAGGATGACCAAGCGGGAGTCCATGCCCTGCGCCGACCAGCAGCACTTCTTGAGTCCTTTGCATCCGGAGGCGCTCTCACACCCACGAGTGCGCGTCCTGCAAGGCAGGACGCCGAAGGGGTTGAAAGCCTCCTCATTAGGCTGGGAGTGAGTCGAATGACCCCTGACGAGACGCCTGACCGCGACACGCTGTCTTCGATGAAGGTCAGCGAGCTGCGCCAGATGTGCAGCGAACAGGGCCTTCTGGTATCGGGTAAGAAGGACGAGTTGATCAACAGGCTGTTGGGCTTGCCCGATGCTGCCAAGAGCGCGCCTGCAGCCTCTCTCCCACGCAGCCCAGAGGATATCGACGATGCAATCGACCGGCTGATCTCCCGCGTCAGCGGCGAGGCCCCGTCCGAGGACGAGCCAGAGCCGGAGGAGCCTGAGGAAGAGGTCCTCGAAGCCGAGATCCTGGACGCGGAGATGGTCGAGGAGGAGCCAGAGCCGGAGGAGACGGAGGCCACCGGGCTCGAGGACGAGGAGGACGATCCGTGGTTCTCTGGGGTGATTTCCAGTGAGGAATCGCCGGAGATATACCTCGACGACGAAGACGGCGAGGAGCCGTCGATGGTGATCACACTGCCTTCGGTGGCCAACATCCAGAGCAACTGGAGACCGATCTCGGCAGTCGTGATGGTGGTACTCCTGGTGGGCGCCATCGCGTTCTACATCGTTCAGGATGACCCGGCTTTCACCGCTCGACCGCTGCACTACGGCGACCACATGGACTTCACTATCACCGAGACCACCGTCTCCATCACCGGTGACGAGCTGATCGGCCACCTCCGCGACACCGTCTCCCCGACTCTGGACGACGTGTGCGACGAGCTGCAGGCCAGCATGACGGGCACGGGTTCCATAGCGATCCGCAAGGGCGGGCCCGGAGACATCACTCACGGCTTGGACACCGACCTGGAGGGAGCGGTCAGCGCTCGCGACGCCTACGGCCGCGAGCACCTGACCGTCGAGCAGATACTCACTCATGACCTGTCGATCGACCTCGAGGGCAAGGTCCGGAACGAAGGGACATGCTCGAACACCGGTTGGATCAGGCAGGACAACGACCTGACCTCCGTCTCCAAGAGCTGGAAGGAGATAACCGGCAAGTCGACCGTCCGCACCGACACGCAGGTCAGCTTCACCGACTCCGACGGCGTGCGCAGCGATGCGAGGTCTGTGATCTACGGCACGGAGGGCTTCGGCGTCCTGGGCGACCTGGCGCCGATCCTGACCTTCCCCCTGACGCCGATCGAGCTCCACGACTTCTTCGGCGACGAGAGCCTCGAGGGGGGCGAGACCTCGAACGACCACATCAACTGGAACTCCGACTGGAGGTGGGAGGTCTTCGATGAGATCAACACCGCGATGCACGGCCTGGTCTACCCGATCAGGATCTTCCACTTCGAGATCGGCCGCTGCCTCGGCCACGCCATCATCGACATCCAGGTCAAGCAGGGCAGTCCCTGGCCGGTCAAGCAGGAGGTCGACATCGTCATCGACAAGGACCTGGAGACCAGTGACTGCAACTTCTTCGTGAGCGCCGGCACGCAGGCCGCCCTGCCAGACGGCACCCTGAGTGTGGCGATGGTGCTGACAGAGACCTCCAGCAACGCCGGCTCCATCGCGGCGCACTGGGGCACCGCGTACGCAGGCAGCCCCGGGGTGGGCGAGGACATACCCACCGACACGCGCCAATGGGGGCTGGCCATGCCGGACGAGACGGAGATCAGGATGTTCGACCTGGAGGCGGCGGTGCAGTGCCTGATGGCGAACTACTCGACCAGGGACGCCGCCCTCGCCCTCGACTCGGGCGGCTACATCTGGCAGGCGGCCTGGTCGGAGCCCACCCGCTCGCCGGAGTGGAACATGTCGTGGGTCAGCGACGACGACAGGTCGGGCTGGATCATCCTGCGCTCAAGCTGCTCGCTGATAGGCGAGGGCGACTACGAGGACGGCGAGTTCAAGTGGAACCGCGAAGCGGTCCCGGAGACCCTCACGCTGGACCTGATCGAGACCAGGATCCTGTCCGAGACCAGGTACCCCGAGCTGAACCAGTTCATCGACAGCGGCGCCAACTGGAACACCGACGTCACCTTCGCCCACCGCCTGTCCGTCTCCGAGGAGAACGAGCTGCTCGGCATGCTGCCCGGCGGTCTGGGAGAGGGGCAGGTGACCATAGCGGGGAGCCGCGCCTGGGAGGACTCGGGCAGGGACAACGCGCTCAGCTTCGCCATGAACGCGGAGACCGGCCGGATGGTCGCCTGGTTCCACACCTCGCTGCCAGCGAACTAGCGTCCAACCGCCCTGGTGACGGTTCCTCCCAGCGGCATGTTCAACACCGCTCCGAGCGCCAGAGGCGCTCGTATGACCGTCGACGAGGAGAGCGACACGCTGCCCGAGGTGGAGAGCGCGCCGCTCGTCATCGACGTCGAGTTCACCGAGGTCGAGGAGGAGTCCACAGTCCCGTCGCTGGACGCGGTGGAGGAGATCAGCGTCGCGCGGGCGCGCCGCCCGCTCGACCTGCCCGAGGCCCAGCCGACCCCCGAGGGCAGGGCCCGCGTGGTCACCGTCATCAACCAGAAGGGAGGCGTCGGCAAGACGACCACGGTCATCAACATCGCAGCGCAGCTGGCGCTGCGCGGCCACAGCGTCCTGGTGGTGGACGCGGACTCCCAGGGCAACTGCGCGACCGGGCTCGGCGTCGACAAGAGCAAGGTGGGCGCGACCACGCGCGACCTCATCCTCAATCCCGAGAGCGCGGTCAACGCGAGGCACGCCACCGCTGTGGAGGGACTCCACCTGATCGTCGGCGACAGGACCCTGGTCGGGCTCGAGCAGGAGATGCTCAGGCAGCTGGGCCGGGAGAGGCGCCTCACCGAGGCCCTGGAGCCTCTGCTGGAGCACTACGACATCGTCCTCATCGACACCCCGCCCACGCTGGGCCTGGTCCCGGTCAACGCGCTGGTGGCAAGCGACGGCATCCTGATACCCGTCCAGACCGAGTACTTCGCTCTCGAGGGGCTGGCCCTGCTCGCAGGGACCATTCGAGAGGTCAGGGCCCTCCTGAACCCCAGGCTGGGGGTCGACGGCGTGCTGCTGACCATGCACGCGCCGACCCTGCTCAACCAGCAGGTGGCCAGCGAGGTCAGGGAGGCCTTCCCCGAGCTCGTCGTGGAGCCGGCGATCCGCAGGAACATCAAGCTGGCCGAGGCCCCGAGCCACGGCATCCCGATACACCTGCACGACCCCACCAGCGCCGGCGGCCAAGATTACCAAGCGATAGCAACTGTTCTAGAGCGTCGCTGGGGCCTTGTGTAAGATGGCTGAACACGAGCTCTCCTCCGACTCCCCGCGAGCCGCTGTCTTGTGGATGATCTTCGGAAGTGTTTGCTTTGGAACCATGAACGCCCTGGTCAAGTGGACCAGCATCCATGCAGACGTCTGGATGATCATCATGGTGCGCTCGGCGGTGATAGCCTTCGCAGTGGCCGCCTTCGCAGCCAGCCGCGGCATCACCCTGAGTGTGAACATCCGCAGGACGATGTTCCTGCGCTGCGCTGTTGGCCTGACGGCGATGATCCTGTACTTCACCGCCCTCGCCAGGATCCCGATAGGCCAGGCGGTCACCCTGCAGTACACAGCCCCCCTGTTCGTCGCGCTGCTCTCGGGCAAGG
>JAKUUO010000004.1 GCA_022448665.1 Candidatus Thalassarchaeum betae
TGCTACCACTTCACTGTGGAGGTCACCCAGTCGTCGCCTTGGTCAGACGGCTCCACCGTTTCCCACACCTCCCACTACGAATTCACGGAAGAGGGGGAGGACTTCGACACGGGTGAACCAACTGACGAGGCGTGGACCTCGACAACGAACTGCGACTAGTCTTCCTAATCGTCTTCGTCCTGTGAGTAACTGAGTATTTCTTCCTCGGTCTCGACGATGGCATCTGAAGCACGCCTCAGCATGGTCGTTACCGCGATGCCCACCGCAACTATGATCGCAGCGAGGAGAGGCAGGACAGGTAACGAGTCCTCCTCTACCGGCTCAGTCCAGGTCATCACTCCGGTGGTCGTCGATCCACCTCCGAAGGAGTCCTCGTCAACCAGCTGAAGAGGGGTGAGGATACGGCAGGTGAGTGAGGCTTGGCCTGCCACGGAACTGCGCCAGCCGAATTGGACTTCCACCGACTCTCCTGCGTCTATTCGAGCCTCCTGATAACCGCCGATGTCTGCTGCTGCCACCGTCTCGGTGACGTTCCCATCTTCGTCGATGGATGCCACGGTGGCATCGCAAGTGAAGTACAGCAGAGCTGAGGCAGTGCCCCTGTTCGCGATGCGCGCGAGGACGGGCACCGACTGTGAAGTGGACCTAGTGTCGACATCCCCCACTATTTCCAAGGATTCCCACTCGATGTTCGGAGTCCCGGAATTGAGTTGTATGCTCTGATCCCAAGTCAGGGGCATGGGTCCACCGCCGTAGTTCCCGATTCCCGACGACTCCGGGTTCCAGGAGGTTACGTAGGTGATCACATCGATTGTGGCTGCTTCGGTCCAGACGGTGCCATCCGAGTAGCCTATCTCGACTACCCTCTCCCGCCCGCCGTCGACCAGAGCAGTGCCGTTCTCGTCGCTGAATATCTCCTGAATCGCCTCGCTCGGACCGATTCCGCTGACGCTCAGGATGACGTACTTCGCATCGAGTTGTATCGACTGCCCGGATACTCTCCGCTCCCATCTGTCGATTAATCCACCTGATCCGGACACGTCATCACCCCAGTAGATGGTGGAGCCGGGACCCCCTCTGACATCGTGGTCATCGAGGCTGCCGCTGAATGCCGTGACTCCCCGCAGGTCGATTGTCCCATCGCTTCCAAGCAGCACGGGCCCTAGTCGGTCGAAACTCGAGTCGTCGGCGCTCATCGAGCCGCCGATGGTCATCTGCCCCCCTGAGACAGTGGAGTCCACTGAGCTCAGAGTGCCATCGACCTGTATCGAAAACCCAGGGTCACCAGCGGTCTTCATGTTCACCGATTCAAGGTCAGTGCCCAGGATGGTCGTGCTCCCTCCGTTCTCGATCCCTATTGTGATCGAGGCTACTGTGACCGAAGTCGACGAGAATCCGGTGAGTCCTATCCAGACGTCCCCGGCTCCGGCTTCGAAGGAGAAGGTGTGGGATGAGCCGTTTAGGTTGATTACTTCGTCGCCAATGTGGGCGCCGTCTCCGAAGTAACTGTCGTCGTTCATCGCCATCATAGTGACGTCGAATGCCCCCTCTATGCCTTCTCCCGGGACCATGAACTTGGAGCGGTTCGACTCGTCCCAGTATCCCATGCTGGCGATTGCTGTCGGTGGGTTGTCTGCGAGAAGCCCTGCATGATTCAATGTGAGTGCGCCCCCCTCCTCGATGATGATACTGGACCCATCGGACACGGTGGCATCGGCGCTATTCACGGTCAGGTGGCCGCCGCTGACAATTCTGACCGTGCCTTCGACCGTCTGGTCGTCAGCCCAAGTCACATTCGCCCCAATCACAGTCTCTGCCCCGTCGGCCGAGGCAGCAGGGAGGTAACACAGCAAAGTTGCAGAAACCATCAGGAGTACTTGCAGCGCGGCCACGCGTCGCATGATGCGAACAATTCACATGGTCATGAATAGTTTTGCCCGCCATTAGTCGGATAGGGTTCATTCGTTGTCTACGTTTGGCGGGCCCGTGGACGTGTTGCCGCCCTTCCCCGCGCCCGACCCCACGGCTTTCGCGCTGAACATCCTCTCCGTGCTGATGATGTACGGGCCGTTCTACCTCGCTAACACCGGCGCGATGCTGTTCGGCAAGTGGATTCCCGACAGGCTGGGATTCAGCAGTGTCGTCATCGACGGAGGCAGGAATTGGAAGGACGGATTTCGCCTCCTCGGAGACGGCAAGACATGGAACGGTCTCCTCGGCGGTGCTGTCTTCAGCGGCCTGCTGACCATGCTCACGCATCATCTGTGGTCCGAGAGGCTGCTTCCGGACGCGCGCCCGTTCGTCGACCCCACCTTGCTCATCGAGCCCGACGACTGGTTCTGGGTGGGCGGTGAGTGGGGGACGGCTTTCGCCATGGGCTTCACACTGGGGCTAGCTTGCATGCTCGGTGACACGGCAGGCTCGTTCATTAAGCGCCGTCAGGGCCTGAAGCGAGAGGGCGATGAGAGCTCACAGGCCGCCCTGCTAGACAGCGCGCCGTTCGCCATCGCAATCTTCGCCGCCGCCTTCACGTTGTTCGACGGGCAGATTATCACCCATGAACAGCTGCATGGGGAAATTGTCGCCCTGCTGGTGCTGACTCCCGTAATCCACAGGCTGTCCAACCGGCTCGGATACAGGCTCGGACTCAAGAGCGTGCCCTATTGAGTCTGAGCCAGCGGCTCGGAATCCATTATCGTCCAGCCCACCCGCGCAGGGTCATGACAGGGATGACCGTGCTGGTTGTCGGCGGCGGCGGGCGAGAGCACGCGCTGGGAATCGGCTTGGCTGCCAGCGACTCGGTCGCATCCGTGCATACGGCTCCCGGCAATGCGGGAACTGCGATGATTGGCACCAATCACGCCATTTCAGCCAGTGACATCGAGGGGCTCATCTCACTTGCCGAGGAACTGGATGCGGGGCTGGTTGTAGTGGGCCCCGAGGCTCCACTAGTCGATGGCTTGGCTGACTCGCTGCGGGCCAAGGGCATACCCTGCTTCGGACCTCATTCGGAGGGTGCGCGACTCGAGGGATCGAAACTCCACGCTAAGCGTCTGATGCAGTCGCTGGGCGTGCCTACCGGTGGTTGCATCGTCGTCGAGTCGGCTGACGAGATTGACACGGCACTCGACTCGTTCGAGCCTCCTTGGGTGGTCAAGCGCGACGTGCTCGCTGCCGGCAAGGGGGTCACAGTGACCTCCGAGAGGCGGCAGGCAGCAGAGGCACTGTCTTTCGGACTGGAGTCCGACGGGTTCGTTCTGCTCGAGGAGCACCTCTCCGGCGAGGAGGCATCGGTGCTCGTGATGATGGACGAGTCCGGATACGTCTGCCTGCCTCCGAGCCAGGACCACAAGAGGGTCGGCGAGGGAGACACCGGCTCGAACACCGGTGGCATGGGTGCCTATGCTCCCGCACCCGTTGCGACTCCTGCGGTATTGCAGAGGGTGGTCGACGAGGTCGTCGTCCCGATGCACCACTACTTGAGGAACCAGGAGACCCCTTACCGAGGCTGCCTGTACCTAGGTCTGATGATCAGTTCAGAGGGAGCACCGGGGGTCATCGAGTTCAACGTTAGATTCGGAGATCCGGAGACGCAAGTCACCGTGCCTCTGATCTCGAGCGATCTCGCCGAGTTGCTGCTAGCCTGCGCAGAGGGCAGAGTCAGCGAGACCGAGGTCGAGTTCCACACTCACTCGGCGGCCACAGTGGTCCTCGCCTCCGAGGGCTATCCTGCATCGTCGGCAATCGGACGAGTCATCTCCGGCAGTGAGGTCAGTCTGGAGGAGGGAGAGATTAGCGGCTTCGTCCACTATGCCGGGGCGGGCTTCGACGAGGGCGGAAACCTCGTGTCGAGTGGAGGCCGCGTGCTTGCTGCCACAGGCGTCGCTCCCGACTTGCGGAGCGCCGTCGGAGCAGCATACGAGGTGATGGAATCCATCCAACTGGAAGGCTCTCACTACCGTTCTGATATCGCTTACCGTGCTCTATAGGGCGGTTTGAGTTCATATTTTCTCGAGTCGGAACTAGCAACCATTCTACGAATGGTTATAACAGCCAGTCAAATCGGCGCGACGCTGAGCCTTCAGGCTGAACACGGTGATTGATGATGTACGACAATATCGGTGCAGCAGGAAGCGCGGTCCCAAGCTCGGGCCTCGCCTCGGTCCCGGCGGTGCTGGCAACCTTGCTAGTGCTGTTCCTAGGTGCCGACTACGCTGCAAATGGAGCAATGGAAAATGACGGATATGCGCAAATCCTGATTCTGCCCGCCGTAGCCGCCCTCGCGGCTGCTTTGGGCAGAACCGGTGCTGTGGCGTCCCTCGGAAGCCACACCATGCACCGCGCCATGGTTACGTCGTCCTTCATCGCTGCGGCAGTGATTATCTCGATGGCATACAAATTGTTCGAGAGCGTAGGAAACCTAGGCGCTTTCACATTCGCTTTCGTAGGAATATCGACCTTCTTTCTGGTATTGTCCGGCAGGAGGGAGGAGTCGACTATACTGCTGGCAACAGTAGTCGGATTCCATCTCGGGATTTCCCACGCCGCCAACTCGGCGATGGACCTGAGCACATGGGCCGGAAACCCCGAGGACCTGATCGACGTCGAGCGGGCTGCTGCTGCCTCGGTCTTCTTCGCCTTCTGGGCCGTCTCGATAGTCGCTGGCGCGATGATGGCCATCCTCTTCAGGGGAAAACTAGACTCTGCTGGCAACGGCTCTTGGTTCGAGGATCTTCCGAACTCTCCGGGGCGAGCCATGGTAATTGCCTTCGGGCTGATTCTGGCCGTCCAAGCCATCCCCCTGTTCTGGCTGGGGCAGATATCTGACATCGGGACTTTCTTCGAGCACAAGTACCTGGGCCCGGTCTGGGCCTTCTTCACTACAGCGATAATCCTGTTTGTAGTGTTCTGCCACGCCGAGCGTTGGCGTGTGATTGGCGCTCTTGTCGCGATCAACTGGATACTTTACACAGTTGGCCATCTCCATGAGATCGGCAACGGGTTCCCCGACCCGCTCAACAGCGATGACCTGATGAGCACCTTCTCGTGGTTCTTCATCGCTTTCTGGTTGAATGTCGCTGGCATCATGCTGGCATCCCGTGGATACTTCGGAGACATCGCACCCCGGCACGAGTCGAGTGAGTTGCGCAAGTGGTGGGGCAAGCATTCCTATGGAATCATTCTGGGGCTCGCTGTGTTCGTGGCCCTAGCGGTCCGCATTGGATGGAATGTCCTACCGGCGATGAACGCCACCGGTACAGGCATCTGGGACATGACCGGAGGCTCTGACCCATGGTACATGAAGCGCGTCGTCGACTACATCATCGCTGAGCGCAGCCACTTCATCTTCGACCACGATCGCGCTTACCCGATGGGAGCAATCAACCCACGACCACCTCTGTTCTCGTGGTCACTGGCTTTGGGCGGCTTGAGCCTGTCCTGGCTGCTTGAGATGCCAGCTGACGAAGCAGTCTGGTGGAGCGTCACTGCATTTCCCGCTATCTTCGGGGCGCTCATCGTTCTGCCTCTGGCCGCCATCGCGAGGCGCGTCCACAGCAACACCGCAGGACTCGTGACTGCATGGCTGATCGCACTGATGCCCGGCCACATCTCACATTCTACCTTCGGGTTGGCCGACCACGATGCCTTCGCACTGCTCTTCATCTCCCTCGCGTTCTACTTCTGGGTGCGAGCCATCGACGGCTTGGGCACCGAGCGCCTGTTCACGCGGCCCAGTTCCAATCCCCTGTACCTGCTTGCAGGGATCAGGGAGACCTGGCACAGGAACCCACGATCGATGGCCTATGCGACACTATCGGGCATCTCGTTCGCCACAGTGGCCCTCGGCTGGAAGGGATTCGTATACGGACCGGGAATCCTGTTCCTCGCCTTCGCCGGCCAGATAGTCCTCAACATGTTCCGACACCGAGACAGCTTACCGCTGACTTCTGCGGCTCTGCAGATGCTACTCACGGCTTTCGTGATACCCCTGCCGTTCTACAACTGGCCGGGACTGAATCTGCTTTTCGATCCGAGCGGCTTCCAGCCGATGTTCTACATCATCGGATTCACAATAGCACTGGGATGGGTCTCGTCAGCGTTCCGAGACAAGCCGTGGCTGCTGGTCCTAGGTAGTGGAACGCTGCTACTCGGCGGCATACTGGCTATCCTCTATGTCCTCCAGTATTACGAGATATACAATGGCTGGGACATCCTCTTCACCGGGGGCTTCTACTTTTCCAAGAACAAGATATTCGGCACCATCGGTGAGGCTCAGGCCCCGAGCAGAGGCGTCCTTTTCGCCTCGTACGGGCCGATAGTGTCACTCATCGCGGTAGGATGCGCATTATTGCTGATGTGGCGAGGCGCACGTCGCGAGCAACAGAGCAGCCTGCTGCTCGGACTATGGGTTCTGATTGCGACATACATGGCATGGTCCGCGGGGAGATTCATCTTCAACGCGACTCCTGCAATGGCCGTCGTGGGCGGCCTCGGCATCGCAATGTTGTGGAAGGCGGCGAACTTCTCCGGTTTCGCCAAAGAGTGGCGGCGCTCTGGAATAGGGACCCCCCGCACTCGCTTCAAGTCTGTCTGGCCGGCCACCAAGAAGCACTCAACCGTCCCTGCACTCCTACTCGTCCTTCTGCTGGTCGCATCCCAGCACACGACATACGGCATAGACTCCGGGATCCCCAGGGGCGAGCCCTCGGCTACCGATGTCGACCAGGTGATTCACGACATCGCCCCGGACATCATGAGGCTCGAGGCGCTCGGCCTCTCGATCCTCAACAGCGCTGATTACAATCCCGAGTCCGGCCAGTTGTGGTACATGAACACCTTCGGACCCGGCTTCAACAGCGGCTCATGGAACCTCGCGTACGAGTGGCTGTCCGAGCAGGATGCCGACGTCGGCTTCAGCCAGCGGCCCGCTTTCGTATCATGGTGGGACTACGGCTTCCAGGCTCTTGCATCCGGCCAGCATCCGACCGTCGCTGACAACTTCCAGTCCGGTATCCCCAACAGTGGAGGCATGCTTCTATCCAAGAACCAGGACGACACCTTGGCGCTGTTCATCGCAACTCTCTCGCAGGGGGACCGGCGTTACAACGGCGGCGGCTTCAGTGATGAGTTCGCTGCTAGCCTGTCCAATACCCTGAACGAGGAGCAACTCGAGGAGTACGACAGCATCCTCTCCATCGGGGTGAACGACCAAGCCTTCGTCCTAGGGCGCTCGATGGCAGTCATGGCCACCGACAACGATGTCGAACTGCTCCACGGACACCGACTGAACTCCAGTGGTATGCCGGGCGATGAGGAATGGGTCGTCATGATTGGCGGCACCCAGATGGGCAACTCGACCACTGACGAGTCGGAGGCACTAGGGCTGTTCAACGCCACCAGGATGAACTCAGCCGAGTTCGAGATCAAGGCAACCCACTATGTCATCGGCGGCTATCGATACACGAGCGATCTCATCGAAGACTTCGACGACGTCTCCACCAGCCTACACAGGACCAACGCCCGCCTCGCGCTCAGCAGGGCCTTCCTGATCGAAGCCTTCGACATGAACGATCTGGCCGACATCTACCACGGCATCACGAACCTCGACTACGACGTCCAGAACTACGAGGGGAGCCTCGGCGAGACCATCACGAGGAACAACGAAATCAGGTACTTCGCCATCGACAACCGGCTCTATCCGCTCGGAGGCGCTTACTATGCCGATTACGAGTACCACCGTGGGCAGACCACTGGCATCTTCCATGCTCCGACCGGACTCTCCGGCCTCGACATGCAGGACTACATCAGCACGGTCTACGACACCCAGAGAGGCGACGGGCCGATCATCCCGCGCACCGCGCAGGAGTACGAGGCCGAGTACCTAAACGATATCATCCGACAGAGCTCGGGCGCGGCTGCTGATGCCAGCGAGACAATCAGGCTGGTCGACATCGACTACCAGCAACAGCCAGCCTTCTTCGAGACCATGGTCGCTAGGTTCTACGTCGGTTACGGGACTTCCACCCTCGGACTTCCAGGCGACGCCGAGCAGCCCGCACCGCACTTCTACACCTCTGGCACGCCCGGCTCCTACCTCGAGTCGGCATACCCGCTGCCCGGGGCCATGATGAATCACTTCGTGCTCTCGAACTGGTACGACAGCGAGAGGTGCGAACTCCTCGAAAACGGCTCTCAGGTCGACGAGAGCTGCACCAACCCCAACGTCGGCTCGGCCAACACCCAAGTCAAGATCATGAAGTACTACAGCGGAGCCACACTCGAGGGCACCGTAGAACTCGACGGCTTCGGCCCGGTGCCCAACGCTAGAGTCATGATCGAGCGCGATGCCTTCAGCGGCGAGGAGAGCGCTGACGAGAACGGCCACGTCGCCGACGGCGACGATCGAACATACTGGATTCCGATCGGCGTAACTGACGCCGACGAGAACGGCCGCTTCTCGTTCACCGTACCAGCAGGCAAACTCAGGATCTCCGCTTTCTTCGGCGAGCCTGACCTCGACGCGGCCCGCTCAGTCATCATGACGACCGATATTGGGCAGACCCTAGGCGACATCTTCCAGGAGAACACGCCGAATCGGGATGTCAACCCGATTACAGGGATCCTAGCCAACGTCTCAGGCTCGACATGGCTCTCCGAGACCATCATCAACGTGTCTGGCTCGGCCGGTCACAGCAACGGCGAGGAGGTCGTTTACGGGAACCTCTCGGTAGCACCCTCGTATGCTACAGGCAGACTCGTCTGGTCGGGCGCGGAGTTCTTCGACGGCGACCCGCTGACCAATGTCAGCATCGAGATCTCCCCCTCTTGGGACCAGGTCCAACTCGAGCCTTACACCGTAGATACCTCCAGTGGCGTGGTCGAGGGCTACGACCTGTCCTTCCAGGGCATAGGCGAGGTCACCTTCACCGGCGAGGGCACCGTGTTTTCACAGGGCATCGTGACTGTCAGTGACTTCACCGGCAACTACACTCAGACGGTGTTCCACAACCACAGCCTGACCGGCGATGGGCAGTTCTCCGGTAGTGGGACGCTCTCTGGCACCGTGTCGGACGACGTCGAGATTGGTATTTGCGACTACGGCATCGATACAATCTCTGTCCAAAACGGCGGCAGCGGGTATGATAATTCGACCGTCGTATCATTCGAAGGGGGCAGCGGTTCTGGTGCGACGGCCCATGCCGTTCAGACAAACGGCTCAATCTCCGACATCATCATCACAAACGGCGGTACGGGGTATCTAAGCACCGATGCCGAAGAGATCACAGTATCATTCGGCAACACCTCCGGAACTGGGGCCTCCACATCAATTGCAACCATGACAGATGCCTTTGTGCCCCTGAATTCCTCGGTGTGCACTCTGGATGACGGCGATTACCTTCTCCAGGGCACCATGAACGCCACTGGGCGCTACACGTCCGACGGATCGTCATCATTCATCCGCACTCTCAGCCACTCCACTCTGGTTGGCTCGGGGGAGTTCACGGTCGACACCACAGAGGAACTGGATTCGTACGGCACCATCAACGGCACCTTCTCCTCCGCCTCTGGCGAGGGCATCTTCAGCGGGCCGATGGTCCAACCCGGCACGTTCCACGTTGTGGATGCGGTACCGGGCATGTACGATCTGACCGTGGTATTCGAAGACGGCACCCGCATCGAGTTGGACGACGGCTTCTCCATCCCATTAATTGGGAGCTCACAGACATCCAAAGTCGAGATCGCAGGAGGCTCGATCTCCGGCTTGCTGGTGGACACCTCAGGAGAACCGGTAGAGGGAGCGGTCATGCTCCTCGACAATGAGTCGACCGCCTCTGATGCGACCCTCGACTGTGGGGAGACCCGGACAGCCCCGTGCCTGATAGTTCCAGACGAGCACGGCGCCTTCGAGTTCGGACCGATCATCCCGGGCAACTACACCGCTCAGATCGACATCGACGCCGACGGCTTCCCGGAGATCTCCGAGTTCTACGTCTTCGACTCTACTTTCGACGGCGCCTTCGAGTTCCCGTCCCCGGTTCCCGACACCTCGGACCTGACCTTCCGACTACTGCAGGACGGCACCAACGTACCCGATCTGAATGTCACCATGCACCTGAAGAACGGGACCGGTGAGCCCATCACAGCGCTATTCGACAATGATTCCAACAGCTACATGGCTGAGCTGGCGCATGGAGTCTGGATACTGAATCACACACTCTCCGAGGAGATGCAGGTATGGGAGCAGATCGAGATCGGTGACGAAGACATCGTTGCTGACTACGAGTTCCACATCAGTCATCTGATAGTCGGCACGGTCTACTACGACGAGGACATCGAGTC
Organism: Candidatus Thalassarchaeum betae; assembly: GCA_022448665.1. Classification (GTDB taxonomy): domain Archaea; phylum Thermoplasmatota; class Poseidoniia; order Poseidoniales; family Thalassarchaeaceae; genus Thalassarchaeum. The sequence goes on from JAKUUO010000004.1 coordinate 10,342, forward strand.
ACAGGTTGACGAACCATCCGAAGGCAAGGTGCTGGATCACATCACGGTAGAGTTCCACTGGGGCGACTTCAGCACCACCACTGACACCAACGGCAGCGGCGACTTCAGCATAATCCTCCCGGAGGACGCGGTGGTGGACGCGACCGTCCAGCTGGCCGGGGCCCAACTGAACCTCGTCGTCGGGACGAGGTTCACTGTGACCGAGGACGGTCCGATGGTGGACTCTGAGACGTTTGACAACCTGACGATGATTGCTAGGCCCGGCTACACCGTTGAGGGGCATGTCAACATCAACAGGCCGGACCACCCCTACAACTCCCTCTACGGTGGTTGGGAGCCGGTGACTGCGACCGCCGACAACACCGAAACCGATGTGCGCTGGCATGGACAGGTAGAACCCAGTGGGATGTTCCTGATGGTCCTGCCCGAGGGCAACTGGACCTTCAACCTCGATGCAGAGTGGCTGAGCCCGATGCCTGCAGACCTCTATGTCGACGGCAAGAACGACACCATAGACGTCATGGTTTACCCCTCCAACAGCACCGTAACAATCGATTTCTTCCTCGACCTCAGCCGTGACAACAACGCTTCCAACGGAACCGCCGTGACCTACCCGTTCACGATAGTCAGCACCGACAGCACAGATGCCCCGTACGAGGTCCTCGCAAACGGCAGCGAATGGGTCTCCGAGGGCGTGGCGGAGTTGTCTCTAGAACCCGGCTCGTACCGGATCGACGTCGAGACGTCGGACGCCGAGGCGGGCGACCCGTTCGGCACGAGGATCATGACTGGCGAGCCAGTGTTCGATATCGGGCTCAAAGGCGACTCCGTCGACCGCTCGATCGGATTCGACCCTGAATGGAGGATCAACCTCACCTTCACCAACGAGAGCGGGGGCTCGCTGGCAGAGCAACTCGTCAGACTGACCAACACCGAGAGCGGCTGGATGATATCACACTTCACCGACAGCGAGGGCCGGTGGAACGCGCATGTGCCAGCGGGTGAGTGGGTAGTCACAATCGACGCCTTCGAGACCTCTCCGGGCGTCGAGGAGATCCTGCGTGACTTGATTTCCGTTTCAGCGGACACCGCTTCAGAAGATCTGGTTTTCTCTACGGGCGAGGTCGCTAGATTCTCGATCACGCTCTACGAGGACTACTCGGAGGGGGCGATGGAAGGAATTTCACTAGACCTTGTCTCAGGAGACGGGCTCGGTTTGGTCCACCTCGACTCGACCGACTCCTCAGGCCAGATCCCTATCAGAGTGGCCCCTGGCGCCTGGAACGTTGAGTTCAATCTCACTGAAGACCGAGTGCGTTGGACGGTCGAATCCACGAACGAGTCAGCTTTCGAACTTGTTGCCGGCGACAACCCCGATGTCAACGTAACTGCCTCCAAATTTATTGAGACAGGCTCTAACGTGTTCTGGGACTTCGATGATGACAACCGTTCGGATGTGGGTGAAGGAGTCTCTAATGTTACTATTCACCTCAGTTCGGAAGATAGCGACCTAACCACAGTTACCAACCTAACCACAGTTACCAACAATAATGGTGATTGGAGGGCCTTTGTCCCTGCAGGAAGCTTTTGGGAGTTGCATACTGAAATCGCAGGATTCGCCGATCAGCATAACCTATTGCAGATGGTCATTGACCCCGCTTGGACCGATATTGAACTAACTGCGGGAGAGGTAGAGGTCAAAGGCAATGTCTCATACATCAATGAACAGCAATTCTCGCTAATCAGTGACTCTATTATTCTGAAGCTTCTCCCGGTTAGTGGCTTCGAGCGTGATACAATTGTTCCCGACAAGATTCTGATTAATGGCTCTTGGACGGGGGGATGGGAAGCACAGATTGAACCCGGTAATTGGGTTCTAAGAGTGACCTCAGTGGAAAACAACCTGGTTGCCATGGCCTTAGTGGAAGCAGGTGTTGTCGAAGGAGCGGAGATTGATGTCGAATTGAAAGTTGGTGGGTGGCTGAATCTCCCAACATCATGGATAGACTACGAAGGAGATGAGCACACATTAGCGGTTCTGGAAACCGAAAACGCAGAGATAATCAATTCTCCCGACCCAATAATCAACATAGGGGCCGGGATGAGTTGGAATTCTTCGGTCGATGAGGAGGGCAATCTTAGGATACTACTACCGAGCGGAAGAATTGACGTATCGTGTACGGCACTGATTGTCCAGCGGAATCTCACCATGGAGTACGAAGGCGAGCAAGGAGTGGATATTCGTGTCAACCAAGAAACTCCTCCCACAACGCTGAATCTCATTAGGGAGGCGAGTCAATACATCATCAGTTACATGATCAATAATTCTCAATGGAATGAATCCGAGGATTTTGATGTTGACATTACTACTTCCCTTCCAACTGACAATGGTGGCTATGAAGCAGTGTACTATCACTTGGGCGTGCAGTACGATGGACACGAAACATTCCAGACATATACTGCCTACCCGTTACTTGAGGGAGGAACCGCCGGCCTGCCCCTCAATGAAGGCGACGGTGGTTGGACGGTCGAACTCCACAACGGCTCGGGAATCTGGGGCGAGGAGACCAATATCTCGATGGGCTTGGATTCAATAACCAACTTCACCGAATTGCACGTCCGCATAATACCCCCAAATCAGAGTGTTGCCCACTATATAGAAGGGGGTGGACAGGTCACGATTTTCTTCAAGGATAACCCAGTTACATATTTCCACAATTACCACGACATCCGTGTCAACATCCCACAATTACACGGTTTCGAACTTACCGAACCGATGGCTGAGACTTATGGAATTTATCCGGGAACCTCTTCTGGAATTGGAGTGAAACTCACTAATTCCGGCAATGGAGATGAGATGTTCACCTTCGAGTTCGACGACTCGGAGTTGCCCGATTATTGGGAGAGGACTGGACCCATCACGCATACGCTGGGAGCTTTTGTCCAGACAACACACACTGTGACGATCAGGGCACCTGCAAACGCCAGTGATGAGGATTTCAAGATTTACGTGACCGTCCGTGACAGCGCTAACAACACCTACTCGGATGTCGAGATACACATTCAGACCTCTCGACCCGTACTGAGTATCGATTTCCATCAGCTCTATGGCGGCGGAATAGATTTGGTCTCCGGGCAGACAGCGCTGTACTACGTGAATGTCACGAACTCGGGGCTAATCGATGCCATAATGGTGCAGTTGAACGGGACGCTGTGCAGTGACGTCAACTGCAATTCGGCGCTCCCCGTGAAGGGGACAGATATCGGGGACATAGCCGCGTCCTCTACGGTAACCTTCGAGATATTACTCGACCTGTCGGATATCGATCCGGCCACGTACTACGTGCAGTTCGAAATCAATGCGACAGGATTCGACTCCGTCGAGGAATACGACTCTCAGCAGGTCAAGGTCCGCTCGGCTCCGATCGAGGAGACGACGGACTGGATCACTTGGCTGCTGGGTGGCCTGCTGGTGGTGGCTCTGCTGCTGTTGACTAGGAGCGGCGGCGGAAGGCGAAGGTCGAGCGCCCCCTTCTGAGGCCTCGATGACCACCTATAGGGCTATGACTCGTCTAACCCGCGCGTGAAGGCGGAGCGGTCGAGATGCAGCCCAAGGACAACCTCGAACTGCTGCCCGAGCCAGAAGAGCCGAGGATGCTGACCACAATCGACTCCGACGCTCCCGGATACCCGGGCGAGGCCTACGGCATCACAGATGAGGAGGCCAAGGAACTCAGATGGCCTGCGACCCCGCTAAGGAAGATTCTGTGGCCTTGGGGTGCGATTACCTTCGCTGTAGGGACCGTCTTCCTCCTAGTCGTGATGCCGTACATCAATGCCTATCTGGCTCCTGTTCTGCCTGAGTCCGAATGGGCCTACGAGTCCACAGGGATCAGGGAACTGCAAGACTCAGGACTCACCGGTGAAGGGGTCCATGTCTGCATTGTGGACACAGGCATCGACCTCGAACATCCCGATTTCGAGAACCTCAGCCTCGCCGGGTTCCGTGACTTCTACGAGGGCCAGCACGATGACATCAGGGACATCGGGGAGGAGTTCCACGGTACTATGATGGCCGGTCTGCTGGTAGCCGACGGCAAGTACTACGGTGCAGCCCCAGGGGTCGACCTATCGATCGCCCTGGCACTCAGTCCTGCTGGTACCTCCGGCCAGGAGGACAGGGTCGCACAGGCGATCAGATGGTGCAGGATCACCCAGGGGGCCGACATAATCAGTCTGAGCCTAGGCAGCGACCCCGGCAGCGGGATGGGCATTCAGTCCGAGACCGTCATGGCCGTCCAAGAGGCGTTGGACGCTGGCATCTTCGTGGTCGCCGCAGCGGGAAACACAGGTGATGACGACAGCATCGGGGACGTTTCTACGCCAGCGAACCTCGAGGGGGTCATCGCAGTGGGCGCATCGAGCAGGAACGGGAACGCCTGGTCAGCCAGCGCCGAGGGATCGCTCCTAGACCCCTACACAGGGGAGAACAGGTCCTACCCCAATCAGAAGCCGGAGGTCTCCGCCCCCGGCGTCCTTCTGTTCTCCACAGCCTCGACTGAGATATCCCCTCCCTACGCCTACTCCTCCGGGACCAGTGACTCCACTGTACTGGTCACCGGGGCCCTCGCGCTGATCTTGGAACTGCACGGCGAGGCACTGGCTGGAGACGACGGGACCTTCGATTCAACCGAGATGGCCATCGTGAAGAGAGCCCTCGCGAGTTCCTGCGACAAACAAGCCATCGGAGGGAGTCCGCATGACCCCAATGGCGGCTATGGGCTTCTGGATGCCGTTCAGTGGGCATCTGAAATAGCATTCGAACTCAATCTGGACGTTTAGAAGCGTCAATTGTGCTTCACTGCCTTGCAATCAAAGACTTCTCCTCATTTTTCCTAATGCGAGCCTACGGCTCGATACTACCCTATGATTAAATCCGTTCCCGATTCCCCACGACGCATGCCTCGCAGTCAGAGAAGGCGCAGTCACTTCATCGTCATGCTGATGCTGACGAGCCTGTTCGTCGCTCTCGTTGGTCCGGCAGCCCCGGTCTCAGCCAACAACGAGACGACCTCAGGGACCATCTCCGGCACCGAGACCTGGTGGGGCAACCACGACCTGACCGGCGACGTCGTGATAGCATCCGGGGCCAAGCTTATCATCCAGCCTGGAACGAATGTCAACTTCCCCAACGGCACTCACCTCGATGTCCGCGGCAACCTGTGTGCTGGGGTCATGAACTGCGGAGCCGCAGGCAATGCCAACACCGCGCAGAGGATCAACTTCCACTGGAACGACCCTGCAAACAGCAGCGCCACCGGCGAGTGCTATGGCATGAGCCATGGGAACCAGGAGATCTTTGTGAGGGACCCCTCCTGCTACGAAGGCGTACTGATCCGCAACTCAATCGACCTGTCCGAGAGTGGATTCAGGTACATCAGGATCGACGGGGCGTGGGGAATACCCATGTACATTCAGTCAGTCTACGAATGGCGCTACGGCGCACTGGTCATCGATGGTGCCAGCCCCACATTGACCGAGATCGAGTTCACTGACATCAACACTACCAGCCTGCTGACCACGAACCTCGCTCAGCCCCGGCTCGTCGGCGGCGAGTACACGGTCGGAACCGACGACGAGAGCGATGTGAGGGGCTCGGCGGTGCAGATCTACAGTTCGGGCACTCCGGTTACGCCGTTGATACTCGAGTCGCCGAACTTCATCGGGACCAACGTCGGCTGTGGCCGATGGGACCCGAGCCGACCAGTGCTCTGGGCCGAGGACACTTTCATCGAGGTTGACGGTGCGACCGCTGTCGGTGACTACGGCCTGAGCCTGCGTCACTCCTCGGGCAGTATCACAAACTCGGAGCTGAACGTCAACTGCAATGGGATAGACATCAACAGCAGGAAGTCTGTCGGTAACGTGGATTACTCCATCGATGTAATCTCCAATGAGATCACAACTGCTGACGGCTCCCCCATCACCGTCTTCGACGGCGGTCTTGTTCGCATCGCGGACAATGACCTCCAAGGCGCGGACGAAGCTTCGGGGATATCGATTGAGTCGAGCGAGGTACAGGTCCTCAACAACGACATCGGCCCGATTGGCGGCTGGAACGGGCTGTGGATGCTCGGCTCATTCGACGTGGTGGCCGAGAACAACACCATCCACGACACTGCTAGGGAGCCTATACGTGCAGGAGAGTACGGCTCCCAATCACCAAACCCCCAGGCAGCGCGAGTCTATCTGGCCAACAACTCGATCACCTCTGACGGGACGGGCTCCTGTCAGGCCACCAAGTACGATGACTGGGGTGGTGACTTCACCTGCCCTGCGGTCCACGCTTACAGGACCGGAGTCTCGATGTTCGACAACACCATCAACATCCCCGACACCGGTGACGCCGACGGAATCAGGGCCGTGGGCGCGCTTCTGGACATCCAGCGGAACACCTTCAACATACCAGGCACAGGTGCAATCGTCACGAACTACGACGACGGCTATGCAGGCTCACAGCAGTACGGCACCCTCGCCTTCTTCTCACAGAACTCATGGGCGGGAGTCGGGATGACGTACAACGTCACCAAGAGCTCGATTACAGTGCAGTCGGAGTACATCCCGAGCCCGCCTCCTGGCGAGTACCCGGTCCGGCTGCTCTGGTCCGATCAAGAGGCGTACCCTCCCAACGACTACCAGACGAACATCCGTCCGACGTTCGTCAAAGACTGCGCCAACTGCGCCAACATGACCCCACGGGGGTTCCCGCTCGCCATTAACATGGACAACAACTCGACTACCTTCACCTTCGCCAACCTGTCCAATCTCGACCGCAGCAAGATCTACATCGACACCACACCCTCGCCTCCGACGGTTCAGGTTCGTGTTGCCACGATGGTTCGCTTCCAGACTCTGGTCAATGGCGAACGGGTCGCTGGTGCTAATGTGCTGATCGAGGACGCACTGGGCAACGACATGTACTCCCTGTACACGAAAGGCGATGGCTACACACAGTGGTTCGCCCTACCATCGAACTTCCATCTCGACATCAGAGGCCTAGGGGGTGGCGACAACCCTAACCACTTCGCCATGGACGAGTACGAGGACTCCTGTTCAGACGGGATCGATAACGACGGCGACCTGACGATTGACACCGCTGACGAAGACTGCGACACGCTATCTGGAACCCGGGAACTCTCTCGCTACTACTACACCGCCTACAGCTTCGGCTTCGGCTACGACCAGGGAGAATTCACCTTGACAGATACCACCCTGCAGGACACAATCAACCTCCTCAACATGGCCCCGACGGTCTTTGTCACGCAGTCTGACGGCCATTCCTACCGTAGAGTGGTCAACGTATCTGGCAGCGCCCATGACGGACAGCTGGCCGGAATCTACGCCACCGACGAGTTGGCTCAGTGGGACCAAGGCGGCTACGTCCACGAAGTGCAGGTCAAAGACCCCTTCACGAGCGAGTGGAGCAATGCGGGACTGGCCGTGGACACCAGCGGAATGGACAGGGGACAGGTCACTAGGACAAACAGGCCGTTCAGCTCATGGTACTACGAGATCGACATGAGCCACCGGGAAGAGGGCGACTACGTCTTCGAGTTCAGGGCATTCGACGGTATTGACTACAGCCCGGTCATCTCCAAGATCATCAAACTCAACACCCAGCCCCCGACCATCACTGTGACGTCCCCGAGCTCGTTCTCGACACACTCGGAGGGAACTGTGACCTTCGAGGGCACCGCTTTCGACTACTACGGCTGCCCAATACAGTGCAGCGTCGACATCCAGGACATCTTCTTCCATATCGAAGGCCCCGATTTCGACATCACCACCCCTGCCGAAGGAGGCCCTGATTGGAGTTGGACTTGGGACTTCAGCGGCCAGCCCCGCCAGAGCGCAACTTACACGTTCACAGTTTGGGCCTCGGACACCGACTTCTGCGAGAGCGTGGTCGACGAATGCGTTCCAGTGGTCCTAACTCTGACCATCGACAACTCGAACAGCCCGCCGTTCATCAGCATCATCACCCCGCAGGACGGGCAGAGGCTCTCGGTCTCCGAGGGGACCGTGTTCGAGGGCGTCGCCCGCGACAACGACGGGGCTATCTCCAGGGTCGACATTGAAGTCCAGGACGTCGCAAACGGTTATCTCTTGGTGTACTCCAACTCGGTGTCCGATTTCGCCCCCAACGGCGCTTGGTCGCTGGAATGGGACTCCACGCATCTGATGCATGACCAGCAGTACCTGATGCGATTCCGGTCTTACGACGGCTACGACTACAGTGATTGGTCCGAACTGTTCATCGTCGCTGACAATCCTCCTGATGCGGGCAACAGCCAGCCTACTTTCGACCAGACTGGCTGGAGCAGCGAGATCAACCTCTATTGCGAGACTAACTCGCAGGCTCAGGATCGCTGTACTAGGGCTGAGATCAACCTGTTGGACTATTTCGAGGACCCTGACCCCGGACAGGAACTGATCCTGGCCGTTTACGATGATGAGGGGACCATTTCAGACGACCACTTCGGTATGGTGATCAACGTCGGCATGGACGGGATGGCGATCTACAACCCAGTATCGATGTTCTTCTACGACACCGACATGACCACGTGGACCCTAGAAAACGTCGTCTTCGTCGCTACAGACACGTACGGCTCGAAGATCAACTCCAACCCAATCACCTTCTCTGTCACAGGGATAGCGTTCGACATTTCACCTCCTGATGACACCTCGGTGCCCTCTAACGGAGTCGCGGTCTTCACCGGTGTCGGACTCCCTGGCAAGACGGTCACCGTGACTATCGCTGGGAACAACGTCAACAACACCGTCGTGGGCGAGGATTCGTTCTGGTCACTGGGAATCCCGGCATCGAGGATAGACGGCTCGGCCACCCCGGTCTTCAAGTACGGTGGCGAGGACTTCCACGAGGACGACTTCGACAACGACGACTGGACCATCAGAGTGGGCGGCTCTGGCGGAGGCGGTATGGGGATGGGCACAATCCTACTCATTCTGTTGGTGGTGATTGCAGCCATTGGCGGATTCGTTTACTTCTTCGTCGAGCTGGAGGAGGACGAGGACGAGGAGCTCGATGGCACTTCTGAAGTCAAGGAGGAGGCCGAGTCCGAGGACGCCTACGCATGGGCCAAGGAGGCTTACGCGGAACCCGGCATTACAGAGGAGTCCCCTCCTGAACCCGAATCGAGGCTGCAGGAGCACGATGAGCACCCCGGATGGCTCTGGGACCCCGATAACGAGGAATGGGTGCCCGATTCGGACCACTCTGACGCGTGAATCACGTTCCGCCCTCGTCTCGCTAACATTCTTGAGTGGACGATTGCGCTCACGGCACGTGACAAGCATGGCCGTACCCCGTCCAGGGGTCCAAGAGCGGATTCTCCTGCACCTGCGCGATTACATCGATCATGCAGACAAGGTAGAGGTCCCATTCGCTTTGTCCCAGATGGGAATCGCCAACGCTGTGGCCATAGCCCGCTCCAATGTTCCTCGTGCAATAGCTGGGATGAGGGAGCAGGGGCACCTCATAGAGAGACAGGCTCACGTCACCGGGGTGTCGCGCAAGAGGAAGGCGTACTTCCTGACCGAGGATGGCGCCAACATTGCCAACGACATCTGGTCCAAGGTCAGTACCCAATCCGTCCGTCTGGTACATCCCGATGGCCGCTCCGAGACGTTAGAGCTCGCACAGGCTCTCGAGGCGACTGACCTGCCCCTGCGACACGTCGATTTCCTCAGGTACATCGACGACACTGGGACTGTCGACCTCTCGACTCTCTCTGCTGAACTGATTGAGAGGGATCTGTCCAAGCACATCGAGAAGCAACTCGTCACCTCGCTGAACGACCTGCCGAAGACCCGCCGCTTTTTCGGCAGGGAGAACGAGTTGCAAAACATGGTCGCTCTTCTTGAGGACCAGTCGAGCTCCATACTGATACCGGGAATCGCCGGAATCGGGAAGACGGCTCTGGCCGGCAAGCTGGTTGAGCGCTTCACTCACAGGCGAAACCTGCTGTATCACCGATGCCAGGACTGGGAGGGCTCGAGGGCTTTCCTCGAAGCCATCTCGGAGTGGCTCTCCGCCATAGGTCACAATGACCTATCGGACTACCTTGCTGCCACTCCGGTGCCTCAGGCGTCGATGGCGGTAAATCTGATTTTCGAAGGCCTGCAGGACTCTCCTTCGCTGATTGTCATCGACGACCTGCACAAGGTCGGTGACGAGACTCTGATTTCTGCTCTGAGATCCCTCACACTAAAGGTACCAGAGCTCGATGACGTGGGTCTAGTGATGTTCTCACGCTCATTCAGGATGGTCGTCCCCGAATCGGACTCGTCAGGCCGAATAGTGACGCTAGTCATGCCTCTGGAGGGTCTAGACCAGGAGTCCAGCAGACAGATTCTGACTGCCATGCCCAATCTAGAGATGGCTCAGTTCCTACACATCTACACTCTGTCCAGAGGACACCCCCTGGTACTGGAACTCATCAATCGAGGAAACGTAGGAGAGACCTTCCACGCGACGCTAGAGGCTTTCGTCGAGCAGGAGATCTTCAGTAGGCTCTCTGGCTCCGAGAAGAGACTGCTCGGAGCCATCGCTGTGTTCCGCGAACCGATGCCACTGGAGGCTATCATCGGGATCGAGGCTGAGACGGACCTTCTCGACAGCCTCGTTGAGAAGGGCCTTGCACGTCAGGCTGACAGTGAGAACTATGACGTCCACGACCTAGTCAGGGAGTTCCTAACCAGATCCATGGACGAGTCGTTGCGCCAAGAGCTCCATGCCAACGCAACAGTCTGGTACCGATCCAGACACGGCATTGCTGCAGAGAGGATAGAATACATCCATCACCTCAACGAATCCGGAGACACAGACAGTCTCGCTGAGGTACTCACCGCCGAAGGCCACGGTCTCGTCAGCGCAGGGCACACCGAGCTGCTGGGAATTCTGAGGCCGCTCGAGCGCGAGGGATTCGGACCCAGAAGCTGGTGCGTAATCAGGGAACTGCGAGGGGATATCCTGTCCATACAGGGACAATGGGACGAGGCCGAGGCCGAGTACAACGCGGCTGTACCGCTCGCCAGCAAGCACAAGATGAACAGGGTACTCGCCCGCTTGCTGTCAGCTAGGGCCGACATTGCCGTCAAGCGCGGGGCGATGGACGATGCCCTTGAGATGCACCGCAAGGCGTTGGAGATCCAGATTGCCTTGAGAGACGCCGTGGGCGCTGCCCGCTCCTACAACAACATGGGCTACATCTACCGACGCAGGAAGGACAACCGACATGCGCTCGAGGTGTATGGCAACGTCGAGGACCTACTTGAGGCTGAGGACAACCTCGAGTTGTGCGATGCGCGCATCCGCCTCGCATCCGCATTCTTGGAGATGGGAGAGCTCGATCGAGCCAGAGACCATGCGATGCTCGCTTTTGAGGAAACTGAGGACAATGGCATGGATATCTACCACGCACGCGCCCGAGCGGTCTTGGGGAGTTACTATGCCCGATCGAAGGAGAACGAACTTGCGATGCAGTACTACTCTGGAGCGCTTGAGATACTTTCGGAGCAAGCAGATCCGAACAGTGCCGTCGAACTTGAGATGCTGCTGGGGCAGGTACTGAGCGACGCCGGTCGCAAGGATGAGGCTGCAGAACACTACCTAGACGGCCTCGCCCTGGCCGAGGCCAACGACTTCAGGATGCTCCAAGGGGAACTTCTCGCACGCTTAGGGGAGGTCGAGAGTGACCGCTCACAGAAGATGGAGTACCTACAGCGCTCGCTATCCGTGTTCAGAGAACTCGGCGCGGTCGACAGGATGCGAGAGGTCCAGACCTCAGTCCACATAGCGGTCATGGGGCACTAGGCTGCCTTACCCACTCCCTCAGGCTCCACTTGGCCCAGCCAGTGGCTGAATTCGGGGCCGTCCTGTTTCGAGATTGAAAGGTCACCTGAGAAACGCTCGTCGATGTGCAGAAGCACCTCGCTCTCAGCCAGATGTGGGGCGTTGTTCTTCTCAGACAGGTGACAGAGCACGATGCTGTCCATTCCCGGGTGTAGGATCTCGGTCAGCATCTCAGCAGTCTGTGAGTTCGACAGGTGACCCCCTCTGCCGGAGATTCTCCTCTTGAGCGAGTCTGGGTAAGGCCCGTTCATCAGACGCTGGAGGTCGTGGTTCGCCTCGACGGAGACGTGGCTGCATCCGCTGAGATGCTTCTTCAACTCAACTGTTGGCTCGCCGAGATCGGTCACGATTCCGGCTCTGCGCCCGTCTCCGTTGGTGGCGATAACAGCAACGTTGGCAGCACCCTCGTGCGGGACCGGTATCGGAAGCAGACTGAGCTCGTCGGAGACGCTAATCCTGTCCAAGTCCCCGAAGGTCCTGCACTCGGAGACAGGCTCCCACCCCATCTTCGTCGCCGTCTGGAGATTGGCGTGCAGAGCCGAGTCCCACTTCTTCGCGGCCTGCAACGCGGAGCGCGAGTGGTCGGAGTGGTGATGAGTGACGAAAATGGCGTCTATCAAAGCCGGCTTGACTCCCGCTAGTCCCAATCTGACCTCCATCTGGCGCAGCGAGAATCCGCAATCCACCAGAACCAGGGTGCCACCCGATCTCAGTAGCGTGGAGTTGCCTCTGCTGCCCGAGCCTAGATGGGTAATCTCCATTCCCACGACAATCGAGACTATCCGGCCATCTGCCCCCCTTGAATGAATCCGTTAAGCAGATTCTGCTACCGCGATTTGGGTCTCTCGACGGCTACGCCGTCGCGCGTGAAGGGCCTCGACGTGTCCGAACGGCGCTCCATCATCATCATAAGTCAGCCAAGGGCGCTCAAATCCGTCTAGACGAGGTCATATCATGCGTCGCAAGCAGACAGCGCTACTCATGACGATACTGCTCCTGGGCAGTTTGGCTTTCGTCTCGCAGACTCGCCCTCAGTCATCCGTCTCCTCGACCGATCCGATTACAGCAGACAGAGGGGGCCCTCCCGTGACCGATGAGGACGGCGACAGGATACCCGATCTGCACGAGTCGATATTCGGAGATGTCAGGTTGATTGATACCAGCACAGGTGTGGTCAGCGTCAGGGGATTGGATCCAACTAATGGGACAGACAACATGTCCGATTACGACAGCGACGGCGCCAGTGCCCTCCTCGAGTTTTGCTGGCCATACACGCTGGATCGGTGTTTCGACAGACTCTCGCTTACCGGTAAGCCGCCCCAATTCACTGATTCCGGCCTTCGGGAGTATCTCGACCCCCGGAATGCCGACACCGACGGCGACGGACTGCCCGACGGTTATGAGATTTACATGTGCACTGAAGGGGGTTTGGGCTATCAGAACGCATCCAATGCATGGCAGTGCTTGTGGTTCGATCCTCTCGACGCCTCTGACTCGACAGAGGACATCGACCGCTGTGAGGACTTCAGTTTCGGTTGCGGTGACGGCTTCGATGTCAACCGTGACGGTTTCATCGACATAGGTGAGCGTTACACGAATTCGGAGGAGTACCTCTACGGCATTCCGGAAGACTGGCTGACCGAGAGGGACGGACTGTGGTGTGCAGGGGAGATTGCGGGACTCAGCCCCGATTCATGTCAGGGTGATATCGAGAGAGCTACCGGGGACAACGGCTGGCTCGGAAGCGACCCTACTGAGCCGGACTCGGACTACTACACTTGGTCGGAGGTGATTGCTATCGGACTCGCCGTTCCCGGAGATGGGATACCTGACGGCTGGGAGGTTCACTACGGCTTGGACCCACGGAACTCCAGTGATGCCATAGAGGACACCGACATGGATGGATGGGACCTCGACAGAGACGGCTTCCTGATTCCTGACATCTCCACCTCGACCGCCCACTGGGGCGAGGCATTCAGCAACTACGAGGAGTACATGGTACACTTCGACGACGGTGCTTGGGTCACTCCCGGACTAAGGGGCGCCCCTTCCTCGCAATCCGATGGAGAGGTGATTTCATTCGACCAGAGCACGAGCCCCGGGCTCGTAGATGGAGCAGTCCATACCGTACTGTCCGACTCTGCGAGAGACAGGCTGCTAATCGGCTCAAGATACGGAATCACCGTCATCGACCCATTCGAGGGCACATCATCGCTGTACCAGCTGCCATCGGGAATGGAGATGCACACCATGATGCGGTGGTCTCCGAGTGACTCCGACTTCCTGCTTGTCGGCTCCAATCTAGGGTTGCACTGCATCACTCTCGACAACGGACTTCCTGTGATGGAATCAATGTCCGAGTCGGACATAGGGCCCATTGAGGACATCTACGCCCTGCAGACGGGCAGCGGCGACCTCGATCTGATTTTGTTCGGCAAGGGCTTTGCCACTTGGACAGTCACGGTGAGGGACCAGGGAGAGGACCAGGACGCTATGGTGGGCGAGCCCGAGTACAACGATGAGATGGCCGACACGCTGTCAGCCGCCGACGCCGAGATCAACACGGCCTTGCATGTTCAGATGGATGGCCGAGGCCCACTGCTACTGGTCGGGACCGATGCCGGACTCGTCGCTTGGAATACCACCGACGGCTCGGCCTCCGCCGGCGACCCATGGTGGGTCTTCGACCGTGAGAACGCAGAGGACTTCGTTCAGCGTGCCGACCTGCTGAACGTCTCTAAGTCCGCCGTAGTCAACGCGCTAGTCCTCGCTGGCCCCTTGGATGCTGCAGGGGGCGTAGAGGAGGTTACCGGCATCTGGGTCGGCACCGCTGGTGGACTGCACCTGCTAGACCTCGATCTCCTGATTCAGATGCCATACTCGGCATTCGACTCCGACAGGATGTACAATATCGAGAGGTGGGCAGAAGGGGCCAATGATATCCGCTCAGTACTGCCGATGAACGACATGGTAGTCATCGGTTCCAGAGACGGGTCATGGTGCCTCGAGGGCGGCCATTCGGGTGTCCTCGGTTTGTATCTCAACCAGACTAAGATACCCGGGCTGATAACATCCCTGACCACTCTGGAGCACGGCGGGAACCTGTGGATATTCGCAGGCGTCTCGCCGGGCCGTTACATGAATATCATGCCAATCGACCCGACATCCTTTGATTCGGACCTCGACGGAATGCCCGACGGCTGGGAGTTCGTCTATGGACTCGATCCAACCGACCCCCACGACCGCTACCGCGACGCCGACGCCGACGGAGTCCACTTCACCTCCGCTGACGGCTTCGAGTTCGACAGGGACTGGACCAACTTGGATGAGTATAGATACGTATCTACCACTGATAACGGCTTCAACGGAACCGACCCGAGAGACATAGACTCGGACGGCGATGGACTCACCGATGGCGAGGAGTACTGGGGCTGGTTCGCCGACTCTACCGAATTCGACTGTCACTACCTCAATGACGAGTATATCTGTGACGAAGACACCGGCGCACTGGCAGAACAGGTCCACCTGGAAGGGTGGCTGGGCTCAGGCGCGGGCGGAGGAACCGATGGCCCCACTGACCCGACCAACCCAGATACCGACGGTGACGGGATGCCTGATGGCTGGGAGATGGAGCATCGCAGGTGGGTAGGCGATGCTTACAACGGCGGCAACCTCTGGACCCTGGACCCGAGGGATCCTACGGACAGGGACGAGGATGCCGACGGCGACGGGCTCAGCAATCTGTGCGAGTACATGTGGGGGAACCTGCTCGAAACGGTACTGCGCGAGGGTCTGCCGACGCATGGGGAGACGGCCGAGGCTGCAATCAATTGGACCAAGACTGATCCCAACGAAATCGATTCTGACGGCGACTCCCTGCCCGACGGCTGGGAGGCCCGTTACACCTGCACGTGGAACAAGGACAACTCGGGAATCAACCCGTTGAACGGCTCTGACTACCTCAACAACCCCGACGGCGACGGATTCGACGTCAACCACGATGGAGTACTCGACCTAGAGGAGAGTCTGGTCAACTGGCTTGAGTACCACCTAAAGTCCGAGATTCTGTATGGCGACCAGACCGCCTCGGGCATGGCGTTCCCAGAGAACTTCACCACTCTGCTGTGGAATGAGACCTGGCTCAACTTCGCAGACGATTCGTTTGGCCACTTCACCAGCCCTGCTTACCGCAGCCTGGTTAACGGAACCACTCCGCGAGATGTCGGTTCCGCCAATCCATTGAGCGCTGACTCCGATCGCGACGGTATGCCGGACGGATGGGAGTTTTTCTACGCAAGATGGAGCCTGTTCGACGAGCAGTGGACGCTCAACCCCGTTGACGAGAGGGATCGACTCGGAGACCCCGACGGCGACGGGATGAACAACTGGGAGGAGTACAACGTCATCGATGGGAACCTCAGCGAGACCGACGAGCTGATTACCGTACCGCAGTTCTACCTCCTCAGAGTCGGCGGCGAAATACTCGCTTCGCCATGGCTCTCTGCCGAATCCGCTTCCTCATTCGGCATGTTCCTGTCTGACGAGCAAGTCAACAAGAGCGGGAGGACCGCCGATCCAAACAACCCCGACACCGATGGCGATGGTCTGCTCGACGGCATCGAACTGATATTCACACGTTGGAACTCGACGGACGAGGTCTGGACACTCAACCCCCTTGTCGCGGGTGATGGGAACTACGACTCGGACCGCGACGGCATCACCGACCTCGTCGAACTCAATCTGACTCATAACAACCCGGCCAACGGCGGGCTATCACCGCCCGACGCGCCGCGTATGTGGGAGGAGGCTGAGCAGCTTGATCCCGATGAGGCCGTGAACAGAGTCTACAGAATCCTGTTCAACAAGGAGGGCAGGGCTGAACTCGCCATTGCGCAGTTCCAGGAGTGGCAGCAAGGCATGCCCGCCAAACCGGTTATCTCAGCGCTGCTAGGGGCCGCGGATCCGAATGCTGAGGACACCGACAGGGACGGTATGAGCGACGGCTACGAATACTGGTTCACAGAGTGGGACCTCGAGGAGAATATCTGGGAGATGAACCTCCTGACCGACAGTGACATCCACGCGGACGCGGACGACGACTCTTTCGACTGCAATGGCGACGGCCACATCTCCGATTCCGAGTCCTATGACAACCTCGCCGAGTATGACGCTAGAGTCTACGGCAAGCGTTCCGCCATCGACACCATCCCCAACGGCACAGGCCTGGTATCCTACGGCGCCGACGCGGTCACCGCGCAGATTGACGAGAACGGGATGTCGTACGAGGCCGCCTTCGGACAGTTGTACGTCATGTTCTCCACCAAGAGCCTGGTCTCAGCAGAGCGCGCCGGCCTGATCAACGAGATTGACCCTGACACATTCAACTACAGCTTAGCCGGAGTAAGTGACCCGACAGACGATGACTCGGACAGGGACGGGATGCCTGATGGCTGGGAGTTCTGCTATTCCATCTACGGCGAGTTCCTCCCCGTCAACGCGTACCGCTGGTCGATGAACCCAATCAACCCCCTCGACATCGCTTACGATCCCGACGCCGACGGCTGGTATGACAGGACCTGGGGGGATGCCCCGGCCGAGCAGGGTACTTGGGAGGACAGGCAGTTCACACCTGCGCCGGTGGACCAGCAGATCGGACAGGGCTTCATCGGTCTGTACTTCAGCAACCTGATGGAGTATGATAACGGCACGCATCCTCTTGACCCCGACACCGATGACGATTCTATGGTGATGGAACCGATTATGCAGAATGGCGCCGTCATCGACTATGTCCAGAACACCAATCTGTCGGACGGCCGTGAGGTGTTCAAGTACGGCACCAACCCGCTCGACAACGACACTGACGGCGACATGATGCCCGACTTCTATGAGTACTACAGGGGATGGAACGAGGCCAATGACAATTGGTCGTCCTATCTCAGAATCTCAGTGGTGTGGCAGCAGATTACCGCGACCAACTTGAAGCCGGTCAACATCTCAGGCGCCAACATAGCAAGGCCCGACTTGGACTGGGTTTGGTTCACTCATGATGCGACCGACCCGTCCGATGCCGGCCAAGACGCCGACAACGATGGCGGTTGGGACTGCTCCAGCGGCAACTGCGTCTATGTCCCGTACAACAATTTCCAGGAGTACTACGGCCTTGTCAACGCCTCCCTCGCCTCCCCAACACTGGTCAGGCAGGCAAACCTCTACGATTGCTCGGGCAACATCGTCCAAGAATGGTGGCAACTGCGCGAGTCCCTGCTGGGTACTTGCTCGGGCAGTGCGGCACTCGCGTCCAACTACTTCCGCATGTACAGGGTGAACAACGCCGACATGCTCTATGCCCTGATTGTGAAAGACAACGATGATCACTATGAGGACATCGACACCAGTGACGACGAAGTCATGGTGAACGGCGCTTGGGCCGACGAGTACCACAGATTCGCCGGCGATCAGTACCATTTGCCGAACACTGGCTTGGGTGAGTACGTCTACGGATGGTGGATAATCGACATCGACGGCGATCAGATTGCCGATGGCACCGATCCGACCAACTGGGATACCGACGGCGACTGGCTGAACGACTTCTTTGAGATCGAGGATGACATGCTCGATGGCGTCCGTGGTAACAGCGGCTCTCCCATCAGGTATGACGACCGGACAACGTCGTGAGCGCAGACTGCATTCATGTGCCACGACTAGCTCCGGCAGCCATGGCAGACGACGCGCTCCCGGCCCCGGACTCACCGGTCGAGGAGCGACTGCTATTCCTACAGGAGAACATGGTCAGTTTCACCACCCAGTTCAGCATGCCCATCGTCGAAGTCTCACTGGTTCTCTCGAAGTACATTCGGATACTCCTCGAATCACTCGAGACAGCAGCCTCCCGGAACGACGAGGAGCTGCCTGCGAGACTCACTGAGACGTGGGAGGTGGACGTCGAAGGCGAGGCCCCGGGGATTGACTCGTTCCCCCTCGAGACACTCCTAGGCAGTCTTGATGAGGACAGGATGGATATTCTTGATACCCTAATCAGGACTATTCTGAACGAGACTCGTCTGCCGTTCGCACCTGCTTTGACGCTACTCAGGGAGTGGGAATCGATGGTTAGGGTGCAACTGACCAACGCCAGCGGTCCCGGGCAACTGTTCAGCCCAATCGAACTGCCTGAAGGCTTCTGAATCTGCGAGAATTAACATCACATTCGTGATTATCAACTGTTTTCTGCTTTAGCGACAATGCCGCTGGAAACCCACCAGGCGTCCGCAATGGACCAGACGAAGAGGACGGGCCAGAGAACCACTGACAGAATCAGTGGCAGTTGGATGACGAACCAGCCGAATCCTTTGCTGTGTTGCCGGTTGAAGTGCTGGCCGAGGAACAGGAAAGGGACCAGGGACAGTGCCAGAGCCACAAGAGGCCGCAGAGTCCCCCACGGTCCGATTCCCCCGCTCAACTCGTTCCAGATGACACCGACGACGCCTAGGGCACTGGCTCCTCCCGGCTCCTCGTCTGGTACGACACTCACCGCGTACTCCTCTGCCATCAGTCGGCCACCCTATGTCGCGATGCATGAATCTGACGCCGACAGGCTCGGCGAAAAGGCGAACAGCACCTCTCGACACCGATGCCACGTGGGCGAGCCGCGAATCCTTGTCACGGCATTCCCGCCGTTTTCCGATTTTGAGACCAATGTCTCTCAATCCGTCTTGGAACGGCTCCATGTTGACGGTATTGATGGACTAGACGTGGTTACGTGGATGCTGAGTGTCGACGAGGCCGGCTCAGGCGCTGTGGCTGCTGAAATCAGAGCCGGCATCGAGGTGGATGGCGTACTCCACCTCGGCCTTGCTGCTGGGAGGACGGGAATATCCCTAGAGAGGATCGCTCGCAACAGGTACTCGATGACAGAGCCTGACAACTCAGGAAGGCTGCAGGAGTCCGGCAGTATCGTTCTCGGAGGCCCTGAGACGCTGGAGACGACGGCCCCACTCCACATTCTGGATGAGGAGTTCGAGCATGACACCGACGTGCAGTGGAGCGATGACGCGGGCGGCTATGTGTGCAATGAGACCATCTACAGGACGCTGAATGAACTGCAAGCCAGCAGCGGGCCCGCATTGCCCGCGATATTCGTGCATCTGCCCCCCGAGAGCGAAGTCCCGCTCGAAGATCAGGTAGCGGCGGTAATCAGAATCGCCAATTGCTTGGTCACCAGACCTAGGTATGAAGTCGCAGCTGCACTGCTTTTCGACGATCAGGGGAGAATACTGTCGTGCCGCAGGCCCAATGGGGACGCATGGGGTGGCTGGTGGGAGTTCCCAGGAGGAAAGATCAATCCGGGCGAGGATGCTCCAGTGGCACTGCTCCGCGAACTTGAGGAGGAATTGCGAATATCCCCCGAGCCCAAGGAAAAGGTCGCTCACATCGACTACGACTACGATGACAGATCTGTGAGCCTGCAGATATGGAACTGCGGAAGCATCGAGCCCACGTCGATCACTCTCGTCGAGCACGATTCGGCTCGTTGGCTATCACGAGACGAACTGCTTCAGGTGAAATGGCTACCGGCAGACCTCCCGATTATCGAGAAATGGTCCCAAGAGGGCCTACCGGAGCCTAGTCTTCTCCGCTAGTGGGGTTTCCCTTGCGGTCAAACCACTCGACAGGCTCACCGTCATCAGACATCGCCAAATCGTCTCCAACGCTGCGTGGAATCGAGTTGCGACCGGCGTGCCAGGTTTGCTCCTCGAGCCAGACTGCCAGGTTCTCTCCAGTCAGGCCGATGCGCATTTCCCCGCCAATCGCCCTCTCATCGATGACGAATGAGACCTTGCCGGCCAGAGCAGCCTGTCTCGATAGAGCGAATCCAGTCGAGTCGCCTTCGAGTTCCATTGTCATAGCATCGAGGGCAGTATCGAGGATTCTCTGGTTCCTCGCAGACTCTAGCAGCGTGTCCAACGACTCGGCAGAGCCGGTGATCAGGACACCCCCTCTCTCGTTCGGGAACGCCGCGTTCTCAGGAATGCGGTCGGGCACCCAGTCCGGGAAGACGGCCTTGACCGAATCCACAACCTTCGTTGCATCCTCGTGCGGTTGCACGACAGTGGACACACTGACGAGGGGCGCCATACCTTCTCGTAGGGGCTGTCTGACATGAGTCCTCTGCCCCGACTCGCTCCCGTGAGCGCGAATGATTCAAACGATGGGCGAAGGGGCCGGTTCCATGGCACAGCGGTCGCCGATGCTCGGAGCAGCACTCCTCTTGGCTCCAACTATGTGCGTGATAGCGCTGCGCTACGGCCTACCGGCTATCGACGAACTCCTCTCCGAGGATGATACGATGATGTACTCGGTTCATGCAGCGGCTCTTCTAATCGGGGTTGTGATGTTCATGAGGTACCGAAAGGTCGAGGATCACGAGTATCACCGCTCCAAGGCGATACGCAAACTCTCCCGGACCTACTCCAAGGAGGACAGGGGTCTTTGGGAGAAGGGCGAGGCGGCGATTGAGCGGCTCGAAGCGAAGGCCAGCGAGCCCCGGACCGGAAGGGCGGCGCTGGAGACGCAGGCACTCAAGTCAGGAACCGTCGGTGCCCTGAACACAGAGCGCTCCGAGGAGGAGATTCCCGAAGATGACCCTGAGCCGCAAGCCATGACGCAGGTCACCGGAATGAGTACGATGGTGGATGAGCAGGCGATAGCCGAACCCAAAGCTCTTGGATTCCTCTCTAGAATGTCCAATTCCATCAACAGCAGAATGGACGCATCTGCCCAGCGCCGTTTGGAGAAGCGCTCTGCCAAAGCAGCGGCCAAGAAGGCCTCCGCGAAAAGCGACTCGGACTCCCAATGGGCGGCTCCGTCCGCCTCGTCTCTGGCCCGCTCAGTCGTTTCCTGCGCCTCCTGCGGGGCACTGAACAACTCGGGCGCACCCTACTGCACCTCATGCGGCGACTTCCTCTCCTGAGGGGAGGGGTTGAAAACGGTCGACCAAGAGCCCGCGACAGGTGAGCCCATGGCAGGCAAGCGCGACTACTACGATGTACTAGGAGTGTCTAAAGACGCCACCGACACCGAGATCAAGAAGGCATTCAGATCGCTCGCGAGGCAGCACCACCCTGACAAGAACCCCGGAGACGACGAATCCGAGAAGCGGTTCAAGGAGGTCCAAGAGGCGTATGCAGTTCTCTCTGACATGGATGAGCGCAGGAAGTACGACACATTCGGCCACGACCAGCCTGGTGGGTCTCCATTTGGCCCCGGTGGCTTCCAGGGGATTAACATCAGCATCGACGATATCTTCGGAGGAGGCATCGAGGGTATATTCAGCCAGCTCTTCAGCGGAACCAGAGGAACTCGGAGAGGCCGTGGTCAGGATCTCCTAGTACGCCACGAAATCCCTTTTGAAGCCGCGATGGAGGGGCTTGAGGACGAGATTGAGATTGACGTGCTGAGGGTCTGTACAAAGTGCGACGGTATCGGCTCGGAGAGCCAAGACGGGGTTCGCGAGTGCCCCACTTGCGATGGCAGAGGAAGGTTGCAGAGAATCGAGAGGGTCGGCCCTTTCACCAAGCAGGTCGTATCGGACTGCCCGGCCTGTGAGGGCGAGGGCAGGATAATACAGGACCCCTGCTCTGGTTGCCGGGGACATGGCAGAGCCAGCCAGTCCAAGCAGGTCAGGTTCATGGTCCCAGCAGGCATCTCAAGCGGCACTAGGCTCCGGATGAGGGGACATGGAGAAGCCCCGAAAGGCAACAGGGGCGACTCAGGAGACCTCTACATACAGATCGAAGTAGATTCACATCCGTGGTTCGAGAGAGACGGCCCAGACCTGCTCATGGCCCTGCCCCTCGGTTACGTCGACTTGGTCCTCGGTACTGACATCGAGATCCCTCATATTGACGGGAAACCACTGACCATTAAAGTCCCAGCAGGCTCGAAACCCGGCGAGACTTTGACGATAGCCGGACGCGGATTGCCTGGGGGCAGGGGCCGCCGTGGAAGGGGCTCGGTCACAGTACTGCTCAAACTAGACATGCCAAGCAAGGTCCCTCGTGGCCTTAGGAAGAGTTTGGAGGGTATGCGTGAGGAGATAGGCACGGACATGGATTCGCTTCAGGATCGCATCAGGGAAGAGGCCAGGAATCGTCGCAGAGGCTGATTACACAGGCTAGTCACTCCAGTCAAGAACTCTGTTGGGTACAGCCGCCAGCGGCTGACCGCCAACCAGACCAGAGAGCTGGAAGCCTAGACTGGATGGGTTCCCTTCCAGAGTCAGGCTGAGGAACATTTTGCTGTCTGCCGGCATCTTATCGAGGAATATCTCGTCCCCTTGGAAGAGGCGGCTTGGGGAGACTGCGGCTATTCCGACCTTGGCCCCCTCTGGTGCGTGGATCCTCATTGCGGCGAGTTCCCAAGGCTCGTCAGCCACTCGTATTCCCAAGAGCAGTGTTGCATCACCTTCGCTGATTCGCCAGACGCAGATTTCAATCTGTTCGGTCATGTGGCGCAGTAATGGCTCGCCCCAGTCCTGCACGACAGCCCTCCACGGGCTGTCGCCCATCTGCCGAAGGGCGTATTCGACCTCGCTCTCGTCGACTGTCTCCTCGGCCAGAGCCTCGGCCAGCCTCTCACGCAGGCGGCGAAGCCTGCGACGCTCGTGCTCCTCGATATCCGAGGCGAGAGGAGCGCCGCTGAAGATCGCCCCCCTGTTCCACCAGATCACCAGTAACAATGGGGAGAGCAGGAAGATTCCCGCAAAGATGTAGAAGTTCTTAGCGCGGTAGGACAAATCCAGGTATTCCCCCCTCTCAGGCTCGTAGGGTCCGTTGTAGGGCAGAGAGAAACGGTATTCGACAGTCTGATTCGTATCTCCTATCTCGATTACCAACGCGTGGGTTCCGGGAGGCACTATCATCATCGAGCCGTCAGTGGAGTTCTCGACATCCCCCGTCTCCTGATTGAGAGTCAGAAGTCGGTATGACGCCGCTGAGTCACCTATCGTGTCGACGCGTACGTACGAACCGTTCTCCTCGGTGATGTTGAATGCGAAAACATCGACGAAGTCCCCCGGTCCGAGGTTGCCTTGGAACGAGGGCGGGCCGAGGGTCAGTACCTGCCACCACTGGTCCAGTTCGCCCGGCGCCCAAATGATGTCAGGAGCGTCCCCGACGAGCGAACCGTCGCCAGAATCGTCGGCCCTCAGGCTGATGCCCCATGCTATCGCCCCTACGGAAGTAATCCTGAATTCGATCGATTCTGTCTGTTCAGTGGTCTGAATCGAATCGGGACATGAATATGCGTTCTGAGTAACGACGACCGTCGAACCATCGCGCTCATGGAGCACGATGTCCAGATTCACGGCCCCTTGACCACCCGTGAACATGCAATTCGGCTCGATGTGCATCTTGGGCCCAGAATCGATTAGCAATGAGTCGCCTTCAGGATCCTCGCCGGCGATGTGCCCGTAGTAGAGGAGCGAGGAATGACCATAGAAGGGAAGGGGATTGCCGTGAGTCCACGGGTTACTCAATTCGCCGCCTCCGGGAGCCTCCGTGTCGTCGTCATAGCGTATGACTTCGAATTCGTAAGGAGAATAGTCAGCTTCAGTAGCGTGAACCAATCGGAGCCAGAGATCCCCTTCCGGAGGGTAGTCGAAGTAATGGGATTCGAGTTCATCAGAGGAGATGCTTTCGAGAAGAATCTTGGAATCCGTGTTTCTCTGCCATATCTCCATGTTCATCTCTTCCGGCCCTCTCAGGCTGTTGAGCAGCATAACGTCACCCGCGTCGCCTACTATGCGCAATGCGTCCTTGTCGCTCAGGTTCTCTAGCGCGCCGACGTAGAGCACACCCTCTGACAACAGGTCGATTGCGGCGCAGTGGTGCAACTGGCACGGCGAAACAGTGTCGATCTGAGGGTACTCCCCCTGTGCACCAGGGGGCGGTACGATGTTTGGTAGGTCGTCGTACTCTGTCCAGTCCTCCTGCCAACTCATCACCACTTCGAGGTCGAGGTGGGCCACATCCGTACCGTCCTCGGCCAGCAACGCCCAGGAGACGGTTTCGTCGACCCAGCCTGCCCACTGGACGTGATGGGAGTCAGAATGGCTCGTCTCATTGGCGTCTGCTGTAACAACGAGTTCCATTCCCGGACAACTAACCTCAGTGCACGTCACGCTAATCCACACTGGCCCGCTAGTGCTGAACGAATCATCGCGCAGGATTACCCGGTCGTCATCCTGCGCCGTAGTGCAGATGCTGAACGCTGAGAGCGTCAGAACCACTGCCAAGAGCCACGTTCGCACGCCTTGCACGTATCCGCCGACCCGGCTTCACCTTAGAATCCTTCAAGCGAACCGCGTCAGTCCGACGCGCTATGCCCGAGCGGCCGCTGGCCCGAGGTGTTGCCGCACGTCACCGATTCGGCAGACTGATGTCGCTCGGAGACAGGAATCAGCCCTCAGCATGGACCCCGGGGCTGGTATTGGATCCCCGGGACCCCGAAATGCCCCTCGCCTTGGCCCCGTTCACAAGCCTCAGGGAGGGGAATTCCCTACCTGCTGGAATCACCCTTTCGACACGTGCCAACCTGTGTTACCCATTCGACACTGAGGACACTTGGCAGGCGGTCGAGGGCCTAGTGCTCCCTCCAAGCCTCGCCGAGGCTGATTCGGGTGAGTTCGGTAATGGCTCGCAGGTACTCCCTGTGTCGTGGCAGGCGATGCATCACGACCAGAGTCTCAACGATACCGAACTCGAACCATCGGTGGTAGTCTTGGTAGACGCGCCGCAACTGACTAAGCGACCGGGTATGCTCGTCGATGCACTCGACGCGCTGAGGGTGAGATTCCCGTCATCGCTGCTGTGGACCCCCGGAATCGGCGGTCCCGACAACTGCGCCATGCTAGTTTGGATGGGAGCGGATCTGTTCGATCTGGCGCGTTCGAGGCACGCTTCCTCGTTAGGCGTCCTCCTATCTGAGGAGGGACCCAGGGAAGTCGAGGAGACTGTGAGTGAGAGCGCGGACATGGATGCCCAATGCGCAGCTTGGACTCGTGCCCTCGCAGCCACTAGGGCCGCGATCAGGAACGGCTCGCTGCGCGAACTCGCCGAGCGTCAGAGCACCTCAAGCGCTCGCTCGGTAGAACGACTGCGTCGTCACGATGCAAAGATGCGGGGGTACGACGGCGGACGCGCCGGTTTGGCAAGAGTAGTAGGCAGTGAGCACACTCTCAGGTGCCATACCTACACCAGCCGCGACGACCCGCTCATACACGATTGGCGCAACAGGGTCGCTGACCAGCACGAGCCCCCAGAGCACCAGCGCGACGCACTCGTCCTGCTGCCCTGCTCGGCCACCAAGCCGTACAGAATCTCCCAGAGCCACAAGAAGTTTCTCAGGTCTCTGCAGTCTAATGGAATTCATCAGGTGATGGTCACGGCCCCTCTGGGACTGGTACCTCGAGAATTGGAGGAGATATGGCCCGCGGCGAACTACGACATACCAGTGACCGGCGATTGGGACTCCGACGAGATCACTGTAATCCGCGACATGGTCACGCGCTTGGCGACGAGAGTGGGGTATTCGCGAATCATCAACCACTCCGGAGTCGCAATTGAGGTCGAAGGCACCGAAGTCGTCAACACTCGAAACAGCGATTCTGCCGGCTCACAGGAGGCGTTGGAGCGCTTGGAGTTGGAAGTTAACCGTGCCGCTGATGATCTGAAGTTGCCAAATCCGAAAACAGGTCATAACAGACTGGCTCAGTTGCGGGCGTTGTCTCGATTCCAGCATGGTACCGACGTTTGGCTCGAAGACGCCTCCGTCCTAGGCCGCCCGCCTATATTCACCATCAAGAAGGAAGGAGTGCAGATCGCGCAGTGGAATCCACGCACAGCCCGCTTCGCCTTCTCGAAGTCCTGTCTACCATTGCTTGACTCCTGCAACGCGCTGCCCCGAGTATCTCTCAAGATTGGGGTTGATTGGCACGGGGACTTGTTTTCGACGAATGTCGAGAGCGCTGAGGAAGGAATCAGAGCAGGAGACGAGGTGCTGGTCATGCAAGACGGTGGACTGGTAGGCTCGGCACGTGCCGAAGCACCCGGGTGGGAGTGGCCCGATGGCCCCGGCAGACTGGCACGCGCACAGCACCGCCTGTGAACTCCACCCTACGGGTGGGTTTGCGTAGCGATTAAAGAGGGAGAGCAGGTCGGCCGGATTCCTGAGGTAGTCGGAATGGCACGTATGCACAGTGGCGGAAAGGGTCGCAGCGGTTCCAACAAGCCCAGTGTGAGCGAGGCCCCGGCATGGTCGGCCACCGACAAGAAGGAACTCGAGGACCTGATAGTCAGCCTCGCTCAGGACGGAAACTCGACCGCTATCATCGGGACCATCCTGCGTGACCAGCATGCAGTCCCTGACGTCCGCTTGGTCACCGGAGAGAGAATCTCGCAAACTCTTGCTCGAAATGGCATCTCACCTAGGTACCCTGAGGACATGATGAACCTCATGCGCCGGGCTTTGAGCCTCATCGACCACCTCGCAGGAAACCGCAAGGATCTGCACAACCGTCGCCAACTCGAGCTCTGCGAGTCGAAGATTCGACGTCTTGCTAGGTACTACAAGAGCAATGGCCAACTCGATGAAAACTGGGTCTACAAGCGCGACCAACTGCGACTGATGGTCGAGTGATTCCTGCGTAGGGGATTTGAACCTCGACTGCACAGCCCCCTTAATGCGCGCGCTCCTCGAGCTCGAACCGTTCGCTTCCGTTGCCGGTGTTCTCTCACACGCCGCCGACGAGTTGCGCAGTTGCAACGAGACAATTCTCCTGCTCGCAGCACCCTCCTTTCCCGGCGCTCTGGCTATCGCACCCATAGAAGCGGCACTGGTCGATGCAGGCCTGCCGTACCGACGCCGATTCAGACTCGAGGCCCCTGCCAAGGGGTCATGGGTGCATATCCTCGGTCCGGCTGAAGAAAGTGGCCCTCGTCTCTCCTCAGACCCCCCACAACTCACTCTGGCTAGCGTCGTCGTAGACGGTCTGACCGGACATCAGGGCGATGCTCGGAAGGGACCGCTCACTGCAGTGGCTCAGGCGCACGCTTTGGCTCAGGCGATATGTCCAGGGGGCTCGAGAGTGCACCGACTCAGGCCTTGGGCGATTTCGGGCAATTGGCTCCACTCCGCTTTGGATACCACCTACGACCCGGTCTTCACAGCCCTGCGGGACGCTCTGGTTGAGGATGGATCGATACGCGTCGTCCCTCTACCCGAGGTACCCGAGCCCAACGTCAGCGCAAATTCGTGGATCGACCAGAACGCGCTCGATGCGGTCGCCTCACGATGGGCCACATTGGATCTCGAGGGCCGGGCACGCGCCCTCTCTCATCTGATGCGCCCCGCCCTCCCCCGCTCCACTCCATCCACAGCGAGGCTCGAGGAGATCGGCTGGCACTGCGTGCTGGGTCCTGGTTGGTCCACTGATCTGTCGGGGCAGGTATCATCTGCGGCCGGGCTGTGGAAGGAGAATCCGGCCCCAGTAGCAGCGGGGAAGCTGGTCGACTCGCTTCTTAGGAGCGGGCAAATGATTACTCTTCGACCCTAAGCATGCTCTTACAGTTGGGGCATTCCAGCCTCAGGGGGCGTACGTCAGACTCCACAGGCACAGAGGTGCCACAGGCTGGGCAATCTATGTGTGGGCCCCCCTTGCGCTTGCTAATCAGTTGCATAGTCTCCTGTTTCGGAGAGACCAGAGCAACGGGGAACACCAGCAGCACGGAAGACAAAACCACACCGAGCACTATCGGCATCGGAAGTCCGAGAACATAGATCACCAAGGCCAGACCACCTAGGGCGACTACGGTGACCAAGGCGGGCACACTCGCCCTCTTCTTCGTCAGGGACATACCAAGTCCTAGGGAGACAGAGAGTATCAAGACACAGAACATCGCACCGAACAGAGAGCTGAACATGGTGTTACCTGAAGGTTGGAACTCCAGTCTGAAATCCAACTCCGGATCGAGTTCTGGCTGGTCGATGGTGATCACCTCGACAATTAACCATCGCCGGTGAGAATACTCGATTTCATCGGCAGAGACGGCACCTAGGTCCTCCAGCATGGTGGCTCTGATTTCCGCATCCAGATCAACTTCGGTCCAGTACTCCTCAAGCGAGGAGCGCACGAAGGTCTCGACCAGAACCTGTCTCTCACCGCTTTCGGTGCTGTAGGAAGTGTCGATGACGATAGTTATGGCATCGGCGCTGAATGCCCTCGTGCCGCCCATGTCGATGATTATCTCGGTCGGCCCGAGGTCGATTGGATTGACCCCGACAATCGCCTCGACCTCGAGTGAGAGGCCGTTAGACAAGAATGAGCGCATGTTAGATGCGGAACCGGTAAGGTGTCCCTGCAGCGCGAGGAGTTCGGAATCATCGACCCTGCCGTTGTGCTTGTCCGCAGATGGTACCGAGTCGGAGTACGAGTTCAGGTTGCGCCACCAACTGTTGGAACTGAGACTCTGATTGCCGATGTTGTCCAGACCCCAGCGCATCCACTGCGACATCGCTCCGTCGAAACTGATTATGACCTCGCGGTCTATCTTGTATCCGTCCCACTTCGCCTCGATGTCGAGGTCCAGTGAGGAGCCGCCGGTTCGCAGTGGTTCGTTCGCCGGATACCAGCCTCCTGTGTTGCCGGTGTCCTCGCCGATGGTGATTTCATGGGTGCGACTGGTATCGATTCGTAATCCGCTCTGCGGTATGAGGTGGAAGTCGACACGTACATTGCCTCCTTCTGAGGTCTCCGGCACCTCCCAAACGAAAGTCACTTCAACCCCGTTGTCCAGTCCGGTCGCTATCGGCATCTGGCTGACGTCGGCGTTCTGCACCGCAATACCTCCGGTCGAACCAGACCACATGCGGTCATCGAAGCCCGATGTGAGGACGATGGGGAAGTAGACCAGCCGCCCGAGGACGCTCGCGTCCTTCATTTCGATGTCAACCAGCGGGAATCTCATCGAGACGTGGGCGTCGTGTTCCTCCGAGCCCCAGAAGAATCTGATTCCGGCTTCGTCTCCAGGCTGCGCGAACATCAGGCTTCGAACAGTCAGAGTGAGCTCAATCAAATCGCCGTCGCGCACCTCTCCCTGGTCGACTTCCACGGTGATCTGTAATTCACCAGAACCGGTAAGATACGGGTCGATACCGGAAGTGCCCTCGTAGAACGAGCCACCAATCTTCACCTCTAGGGTCGAGTTGATGGTCACGCCGACGGCACCCTCGACATCATAGGGAATCCAAAAGTCCCAGCTGGCGTTGGGGTAACTGCCCTCAATGCCCCAGACCACGCCCCATGTGCCAATATTAATCTCGCCGAGGATGGAAGGGGTAACCAAGGTCGACTCGGAATCATCCACATCTTCCTCCAAGTCGCCCTCGAACGGCGAGAGCGTCCCGACGTCAGCCTCGCCCATCAGGTAGAGGTTGAAGTCGGTGGAGTTGCAGCACGTAACCTCATCTTGAGCGACTACCGTCATTGGGGACATGCTCATGGCCAGCATCAGCGCCACCAGAGCAAGGGCGCTGGGCCCGCGTCGATGCGACATCAGTCCCTGTGGCCGGCCAGTCTCCCTTGAATCCGCCGCCTCACGGGACCACCCTCGCGCGGTTCGCGTGGGCGGCGCCGTAGGCGCCGAACTGGCCTATCTATGCAGCCAAAGAAGGCTTGCAGGGCCGTTTTCAGGAAGTTCCTCGAGTTTAGCGAAACCGACCCTTTCGAGTTGGTAGACCTTTCCGACTTCCAACTCAAAGTCCTCTAGCAGGCCGCTCTCGGAGATTATGCTACCATCCTCAGGTCGATGCAGTTTGGCTTCACGTCCCATCTCAAGGGGCAGCCAATGTACTACAGGCCGGTCGTCCGACCTGCCATAAGACTCGACCGCGGCTGACTCTCCGGACACCGTGATGTCCGCATACTCCTTCAGTCGGATGCTGCCGACCGCGGCATCAGCGGCCTGGACAGCAACTGAATCTCCCAAGTTCCATTCACGGAAGCCCTCAACAGTGCCGCCGGGGTGCTTCTGGACGGAAATCCGCGAGCCCGGATTGTCTGTGGCCAAGTTGCTGTCTAAGGACAGGATCACCGGCTCACGGACGAAGCTGCGTCGCTCGGTCGAGGAGTCGATTCGCTTGGCGTTGAATGCCTCGATCGTCTGCATAGAGATCGAGATGTCCTTCTGGGTCAATCCGAGATCAATCCAGAAGTCCCGGAGCGATTGCGCCCTGAAACCTCTCCTCCTAAGCGCCCGAAGAGTAGGCAGGCGGGTATCGCCCCAGCCAGAGTGCTCTCCGGCTTCTATCGAGGCGCGCATACCAGAAGTGGAGAATCCGCCGAACTCGTGGACTTTTACACGCCCCCAGTACAGCGGTTCTGGATACGTCCATCCGAAGTGTTCGTAGAGCAGAGTCTGCTTGCGCGTGCTGTCCATCAAATCCTTGCCCCTGACGATGTGTGTGATCCCCTGCTCATGGTCCTCGATGGCGCTCTGAAAGTCGAGCAGCGGCCACACCTTGTAGCGATCACCGACCATCGGGTGAGGGGCGTGCTGAATCCTCAGGGCAGGCCAGTCGCGCAGAGCCGGGTTAGGCAGAGTCATTTCCGTCCTCACCCTGACCACTGCATCGCCCTCCTCCATCTCTCCGGCGTTCATCGCCTTCCAGTCGGACAGGCTCTCAGTGGCATCCTTACCTCTGCAGGGGCAGTCCTGCTTGTCCTCGCGCAGATTCCTGAACGACACCGAACTACAGCGGCATACATAGCCGAATCCTCCGGCGATCATCCGCTCTGCATGCTCAAGGTAGACCGGCATCCTATCACTGGCGCGGATAACGATGTCGGCAGGGTTTCCTGCCAGCCATTCGTACTCGTCAGCGATCCAGTCGTAGGCATCAGGAATCGGCGGCTTGACCTTGGTGTCGGTGTCATCGAAGCGTAGCACCACTTTGCCATCGTACACCCTCGCGTACTCGGAGTTGATTGCAACGCCTCTGGAATGCCCCAGTGTCAGTGGCCCGTTGGGGTTGGGTGCGAATCTCAGGACGACGCCTTGGGAAGTGTCGCCGGGCAATTCCCTCAACCCCACGGCCTTCTGATGCTTCTCACGTTTGAGCGCCTCTGGAGCAGCCTGCTCGAGCTCGGCTCGCACAGCACCCACCCCCTGGTTTGCCGCTAGTGAGTTTGCAGCAGCTACCTCGGCATCTACTAGAGGCATTAGATCGCCAGCCATCTGACGCAAATCCCCGCGCTCAGAAAGCAGTCTACCTAGCACGCTGTTGGATCGTCCCTCGCCGCCGTACTCAACCGCGTTCTGCAGAGCGTACTTGCGCACGGTCGAGACGATATCGGGGTCCCAATCGGCAGAATCGGCCATGATATCCGTAGAGACCGCCGAAAAGCAGCATTTCACGCTTCGCGTGCTGACCACTCGTCGAGCGACGATTGAACGGTGGCTGCCTCGTCGGCGGACCTCACTGGAACTGGACCTCCGTGGACCTCTTGCCACGCATCCGAGACTGTGGACCAGCTCCACCGCAGACAGTCGTGCGGCAACCCACCGGAGACCAGTTCTCGGACGGCCTGACGGGTAATCCGGTCAGATGGGTATCCCGAGCCGAGCCGAATCCCCAGTTCCGACTCCAGTCGGGCTACTTCGGCGTCGCGCTCGATCTTGGCTAGTATGCTCGCAGCCCCGGCTACCCTGTCGTCAGCATCCATGCCGTGGCGCGCGACCATCTGCCACGAGGACCAGCCATCTCCGAGTCGAGAGGCCAGCCTCCTTGCGAAGCGCTCTTCGTCGACATCGCAAGCATCGGCCATGATCCTTCCCTCGCCCTCTCGTGGTGAGGCTGCTTCTATGGCCTCGCCGAAGAGCTCTATCTCGAGACTGTTTAAGTCTGAGGAGATACTGTTTGAATCGATCCTGCTGGCCTCGCAGACCACGAGGCCGATTCCCCACCCGCGGGTTGCGGCTTCTACGCGAATGCGCTTAGCCACGTCTTCCCTGCGTTGGCTGCTGAGATCCTTGGAATCCCGCGCGCCGATGCTCTCCAAGACTCCCCTGTCCCCTTCAGGTATGCAAACGGCGCAGACCACCATCGGGCCGATGACCGGGCCTCTGCCCGCCTCGTCCACTCCCGTGCACAGCGCGCTCACAGTTCCAATTCGAAGTCCGACGGACCATCATCATCTCTGTGCTTCTTGGGCACTACCTTGCGAGTCTCGGTTTCTGCGGGGTCGAGCATCACGTTGCTGGGGTGCGGCAGATCTCCCTCTACCATCTCCTCTGCCAGCTCTATGGCCGCGTCTATCGCATCCTCTGTCTGGTGCTTGTCCAGCACATCACTGGCGGAATCCACCACCTCCTTGTCCGGTCCGATACGAGGCTTCTCCGACGGACCTCCAGACTTCTCCAAGAACTCTGCAGCGAAGCCCTCCGCCTCCACCTGTGGGCTGTCTACTATCTCGGGCTGCTTCTCGCCGCCTTCCTCGAACTTGGACATCCAGTCCTCG
This sequence comes from Candidatus Thalassarchaeum betae, assembly GCA_022448665.1. Lineage (GTDB taxonomy): Archaea > Thermoplasmatota > Poseidoniia > Poseidoniales > Thalassarchaeaceae > Thalassarchaeum. The sequence goes on from JAKUUO010000004.1 coordinate 43,851, forward strand.
GCCTTCTCCTCCGCAGGAGGAGCCGGCCCCCTCAAGGCTAGGTCGCGCTCCTTCCTGATCCGTATTGCTATGACGACCCCGATGCTACCAGCGATGACCACGACGGCAATCAGGATGAATTCGTGCCATACCTCAAGCCAGCCAATCAGCACCCCCTTCCAGGCGCCTTCCGTAGTCTTTAGCGGAGGCACATAGGTAGCAGGGACCAGTGCTGAGTCCTCAGCGGTGAACGAGATGTCGGGCTCGCGCATTGAGCGCACCTCCACCGTCAGCACGACGGTAGTCTCCACGGGAGCCTCCAGTGGCACAACCATCCAGGCACTGAAATTCACCGATCCGCCTGCGGGCACGTCCAGTATCTCAAAGGAGCGGGGGGAGCTGGATTCGGTACCAGTAGAAGCCCCCTCGGGAGGAATCAAGCCGAACTCTGTAGCCAGATTGACATCCAGATTGACCACTAGGCCATCCGGCTCGTTGCCGGCATTAGTAAGGGTCCAGTAGGAGGTCAGGTTGTTGTCCTCTCCGAGTTCCGAGGACACCCTCTCGACCAACCAGTTGTACATCTCGCCTACTGATATCTCCAATTCCACTTGATTCGGGGACCAGTCATCCAACCACAATCCGATGACTAATCCCCCGACTAGGTCGGCAGGAGTCCCGTTTGCTATCGCGCAAGAGAGGACTATGCCGCTCATCGACTGACCCGGGCCCAGGGTGATTTGCGAATGCGCCAATTCGACAGAGAGCCATTCAGGAGTATGGCCGATTACCAAATCGAAAGTCGACGACACGTCTCCGGTGTTCTGCACACGCAGAGAGCCATGACAAGTTCCTCCAGGGAGGATGTCACCGGTACACCCGTTTTCGACGAGAGTAAGCACACCGCCAGTGCGCGGGATGATACTCACCCTCTGAGATACGGTGGAGACCTCCTCCGGGGCCGCAGTGCTCCACACTCGGATGTCGAAGAACAGTGTCCCGGGGTAATGATTGGGAGACTGGACCTGCAGATGGACCTCGCCAGACCCATTCGGTGACATCGCGGCCAACTGTGCCTTGTTCAGCACGATTGCCGCCCACCCGCCATCGGAGAATGCCATTCCTGCAATGCCGGTCTGGGAGCCGTTCTCATCTGTCTGCGCGATTTGGATTTCCAGGTCGCGCACCGAGTTGCCGAGGTTCCTCGCTGTCACAAACAGGTCAATCACCTCGCTAGGTGGGAGTGAGGCATTGCCGCCGCCCTCAACAATAGTGGCAGCGTGGTAGAAACCGTACTCCAGAGAGAAGTTATACCAATCACGCATACCATCGGAGACCGTGGTCAGTCGCATGCTGAATCCATGAAGAGATTCGGCTAGCGGATAGCCCTCTGAGACCCCCGGCGCAGTGATGGAGAACCCCACCCACTGGGCGGTATCGGAGGGGGCATCGTAGGTGTGGCCGACCTCAGGAGGCTCGGAGTTCGACCACTCAATCGACCAACCCTCGGGACCGCTGATATCAACGAGCGCTGTGTCGTCGACCTCGGCGTGGTTGGTGAAATTGAAATTGAGTCCGATGGTCTTGCCTGGATCGATGTCGAAGACCGAACCCGAATCCGGACCGAATTCGATGCCCGGGGGTTCGATTTCGAATGGGTAAAGGTAGTCAGCAGTCTCATTGAACACAGTTGCAGCAGCGGTTTCCTGCAATTCGAGCGCTCTTGAGGGGGAGATCTGCCCGGGATAGGTGCGTCCTACCGGCGATTCACCTGTGATTACAGCGTGGAAAACGCATGCGGAGAGGTATGTCCCATCTATCGATGGATGCGAACCGTCGCTAGAATACAGAGTTGAGAATGGAGTCGAACCAGCGCTTGGATCCGCTCCCGTATTGGCGATTGCGTCGTACAGATGCTTGTACGCCAAACCTACCGGTGCGATGAAGGCGGGTTCCGATTGCGTAGTGATATTCTCAAGATACATCTCGTACCCCTGCTGCAAATGAAGTTGCATCGTAGGATAATCCGGGTTTCGCCACTGATTGTTCGAATCACCATCCTTGTAACCCCATGTCATGAACAGAATCGTATTTCCACCGGAGCTCAGGGCACGCTGATTAAGGTAAATAGCAGCGTCCCGGCTATCCTGCCAGTATTCGGAGTTTGTTGGGAATGAAGGGACCTGACTCTGGTCTTGAAGAATCACGAAATCGTTCGGCTCATTGAGTGAGAAATTCCACTGATTGCCACTTTCCCTCGCCCGGCCTTCGTGTTCGTAGAGTTTCAATCCTCCACCGGTCAATGCGGAGACTTCGGCATTCTCCCCGCCATCGGTGAGGATGCTATCGAGTTTTGAAGCGAGATCGTTCTGACTGGTATACGAATTGCCGAGCATCAGCACATCAAGAGCACTCGTTTTAGGGGGGGAACTCGCATCTCCAATCGGTGAATCCAAGGTGCTCGGCGAATGGTTGGACGCAATCAGTAAGAAAATGAGAATCATGGCGAGCCGACGCTCATTCATGGGGTACTCTCGTCGTTCTCACTCTTTTATCCCTACTCTCCTTCGATAGTGAATCCTGCGAAGTGTTGATGGTGTGGGGTGCTGTTGCATGCACATGACACCGGTGTGGCCCTTCGGGAAGAAGGCGGCCGAAGCGCGTCAGGCAAAGCCCCCTAAGGCCAGGAAGGTCGTCGAGTACGAGAGGAAGGCGGACGACTCGTCCATGAAGACGATGACTAACCGTAGTCATCTCGACGACAAGGGCTTCAAGGACGCGATGGCGCTTCTTGGCGATAGTCCGAAGAAGAAGTAAACGGGCTCAGAGTACTGGGTCCGGTATCAGCCGGCTTATGGCGTCGATGTCGAACTCCCCTGCTTGGATAGGCGACCTGAGTCCGAACTCGTGACTCACTGCTGGATCGATCTCTCCGAACTGCCCAATCTCCTCGTTGGACACCATTGCCCTAGCCCCCCTGCCGCCTATCCAAGGCCCGTCTCGATGGTCGACCGCTTCAAAGTGGATATCACCTGCCTCTGCTCCAATGTCCCTGAGGAGGGCTTGGGCGATTCCCTTGGCGGCGGTGAAGCCACCTCCGACCTCAGCGCACGCCCACGCGACTCTCGTAGCGTTAGCCGAGTCGCGAACTACGGTTCCCAACTCGTACACCTTCTGAGGCAATTCATGGTGTCGGTTTGCTGCTAGCAGCCTCATCAGCGAAGGAAGCATGTACTGGCGCAGCATAGTGTGGTCGACGGTGATCGGGTTCGCGATAATCGACAAACCCCCTCCTTGCGGCCATCTGATACGCTCGAACTGGTCCCTCTCGTTGGATAGCGTGAGGCTCTGAGTCTCTTGGATGCCAAGCGCCCTTAGGCTCGCCCTCACCCTGCGCCTCAAGTGGGATGACTTCAGAGGGACAGCATCCAGATGCACAGTAGGTAGTTGTTCGGGCATGTTGTCGTAGCCGTATCCTATGGCGATGTCCTCGACGATATCGATGGGGTGCATTATGTCGCTGCGCCATCGTGGCATCGCTACTACGTGTTCGCGCTCCCCGACGGCGCAGTCGGCCCATCTCTCCGCTGAGTTTACTCCGTCAGTGACTGTCCTGGACTCGACGAGCTGGCCACCCATCCTCGTCAGCGCGGCTGCGATTTCGTCAGATCCGAGGTCTAGGCCCAGCACCTTCTGTATCAGGCGATGCGGGATACGATGCTGACGTGCATCACCCCGGGGGGTGGAGGCAGTAATGCCGTCGTGACCGGTGACGCGAACACTCTGGACACTTCCTCCTCTCTCTGCAAGTGAGAGACAGACCAGCATCAGGCAGGCCTCGCAGGCCCTCTGGCTCCACCCAGTGACATCGATGAAGAAGTCGGTGGTCGTCTCGCTGACCGTGGTATGGTCACCGTTGATGATCGGCGGGAAGGAGAGTATGTCGTCATTGCAATCCAGAATCACCGGAAAGGAGTCCAACTCCTCCATGAGGTGGGCGTACTCCATCCCCTTGGGATGCTCGCCGAGAATCTGCTCAATACTCATCTCCTCAGTCATAGCCAGAGGCACGAAGGAGTGGGATGAAGGAACTGTGACCACCCTGAACGGCGCAACCAAGGTCGACAGGTCGTGAACCCCTATCGATGAGAACCTCCGCTTTCTGCCGAGAGTCAGATGCAACTTCTCTTGGTGGTCCATCAGAGACTGGATGAACTCGCCCTTCTCCTCACTAGTTTCCCCGGTGTTCACCCCTCTCACGACAGCTGCGAGTATCACAGGCCTGACTTCGGCCAGCGACGCATCCACTGTCATCTCGATACCACTGTCTGAGACCTCCATAGAAGGATCCTCGACGACTGAGCCGAGAAACGAGCGAGCCGCTCTCGCCATCGTCTCGTGGCTGAGAAGATCGGGACGGTCGGGAAAGACCTCGACCACAACGGTGCTATCGTCGTTGCTCTCCACAGGACACCCGATTGCTGGAAGCCAGTCGGACCACCCCGCTCCATCGTGGCCAGCGCCGTTGGTCTCCTGTATGTATCTCAGGAGCGCGTGCTGGAGATTTAGAGTAGGCATTTCTCACCTCAGTTGCCCAGCCACATCGGCAGCGGACGATCGTAACCCACGAGGCGCAGACCACTGATAGCCGCCGTGTCGTAGTCCAAAGCGCGCAGGTTGCGGCGGGTGACCTTCTCCAGACCGTCCACGCCGAGCTCACGCATCCATCCCCTAATGGTGGAATCGAGCCAGACAAGGAGCTCCTCAAGACCCTCTTCTGGAGGTGGCGCCACGATGATAGAGCATCCTGCCGCGACTGCAATCAGTAGGTCCTCGGCGCTCGGTGCTTCGTCGAGTTCTATCAGCAGTTGGCGCCCTTGCTCGGTCAGGTTCATCGCTCTAGCGGCAAGACCGATTCTAGGCAACGCCGATGCCGCACGCCCCCCTCCGGGGGATGCAGCGTCGATTACCGCACCATCAAGGTCCAGATCTACCACCAGTCTGAACAGGTGGTCAACCCTGTCGACGCAGTCTCGAAGCAGCACGAGAGAGTCCGGTTGCATCCTGCTTGTTATCGATACCAGTACTGCCTCTATCTCGGCGTCGTTGAGTGGTGGCAGGCTCGCTAGGTCGAGTACGACTCCGGAGCACCCTGCTAGGAGGGTAGCGCAGTCCACAAGCTCCGAATCTCCGATCAGCAGCAAATCACACGCACGCGGCGAAGACCTGACCAGAGCAGGTTGCTCTGCTGCCATTCCTACTTCCCACTCGTAGGCCGATTCGCACTCGACCAGCCAGGGCAGTGGGAACAGCACGCCCCCTTCGTCCGAGCCGAGTGGCATCAGGAGGGTGTAGGGGTCCAAGGAGGAGTGTTCCGTCAGTCGCTCGGAGGTAGACGGGACCAGAGCGACACTCTCAAAGCCCTCGGCGACTGATGTCTCAGGACTCTCGGCCACAGTTGGTGCCGAGTCTGATGGGACCAGGACGAGTGCGTCCTCCTCCAAAGTCAGACCCAAGGGCTCCAGGTGCTCTGACAGTTGTGAAATCTCGGAGGCCTCTATGCCTCGCATGGCCACTCCCTCCCCGGGCGGCGGGCAACTGCCTGCGATGACCACTCGACCGCCAGTCATGCCTATTCCGGGCTCGGAGCCAACCGAGCCTAGGACGACCAAGGTACCCCCTCTCATCCCTGCTCCAACCATCTTGCCGGCATGCCCGCGCACGAGGATAGTGCCTCCGGAAATACCTGCCCCCGCCTCGTCACCAGCTGAGCCTTGGACTGTGATCGCCCCACCTGTCATCCTGTACCCCAATCGATCACCGACATCCTTCTCGACTACGATACGACCGTTTTGCTGGAACGCCCCGAGCATCGACGTGCTCGAACCCCGGAGGGTGAAGGTTCCGCCGCGGTTCATTGCCCCAGCGCACTCGCCTAGGTTGCCTAGGAGGAGGACTCTGGATTTCGGTGGCAGATGCGTGATGGCGCCAATCTCCCCCTTCTTGGGCTTCTCGTCACCTCCGCGCCCCCATCCTATCCTGACTAGGAGATCCCTCTCAAGGGCCTCGGAGAGCATTCCATCGAGGTCCCGATTGAGTTTGATGCTCTTCACAGTGACCTCGCGCATGGCCCTCCCTGCTCGGACGTAGTGCTAGTAGTCTTCATTCTGACGGGCAGTGGAGCTCTGCAAGGGTGCTTAGACGTGTATTCCCGACCTGCGGGGCAAGGGTCATGTTGATAGAGGGCAGTCAAGGGCGACAAATCGCCGAAAGCGGCACTTTGCGGGGTTATTGGGTTGATCAAAGTAGCCATTAACGGGTACGGGACAATAGGCAAAAGAGTCGCCGACGCAATTGACGCCCAAGATGACATGACTGTCGTCGGCGTCACCAAGACCGGACCCAGCTTCGGTTGCAAACTCGCTGCGAAGAAGGGATTCCCCCTGTACTGCACGACCGACGACCCCGAGCGCATCTCCTCGTTCTCCTCAGGCGGCTACCAGTGCCACGGCGGGCTGTCCGAACTCCTCTCTATCGCCGACATCGTCGTCGACTGCTCACCAGGCAAGACGGGTACCGACAATCTGGCGAAATACAAGGCTGCAGGCATCAAGCACCTGTTCCAGGGCGGGGAGAAGCACTCTCTGACCGGTCTGTCGTATTCCTCCTGCGCTAATCACGATGAGAACCTCGGCTCAGATGGTTCCCGTGTGGTCTCATGCAATACCACAGGACTCTCGCGCACACTGGTCCCACTCTATGACCACTGCGGCTCGCTCAAGGTCGAGTGCACAATGATTCGTCGGGCCGCTGACCCCGGGGACTCGAAGAAGGGCCCCATAAACGCCATCAAACCCGTTCTCAAGGTGCCCAGTCACCACGGCCCAGACGTCATGACCGTCAAGCCTGAAATCGAAATCAACTCGTTAGCGGTCGCCGTGCCCACTACTCTGATGCACGTCCACGCCATCATCGCCGACCTACCTGAGGGTCACGGACTGACTACAGAGTCAATAGTCGAGATGTGGAAGGGGACGCCGAGAGTCATCGTCATGCACGGTCAGGCAGACCGTATTACTACCACCGCCGAGGTTATGGAAATGGCACGCGACATAGGCCGCAAGTGGGGCGATCTGCATGAGATATTTGTCTGGGAGGATGGAGTCAGGCTGGTCGGTGACCGGCTGTACTATTTCCAAGCCATCCACCAAGAGAGCGATGTCATCCCCGAGAACGTTGATTGCATCCGCGCGCTGATGGGCACGGAGCCTAACTGGCGGGCCTCGGTGGCCAAGACCGACAAGGCAATTTCGGACTACTACGGCATCTGAGAACTACTCACGGTCGCGAGCACGCGCGTACAGCCAGCATGAATGGTCAAAAAGGCCCCGTAAGTCGGCTGTTATGCATGACTAGCATACGCTCGGTCATTACTGTACTCTCTGTACTCCTACTCTCCACATGGGGAGGGGTGCTGGCCAGCGCCTCCGACGGTGCAGGAACACCGGTCTCCGAGGCAGATGATACAGCCTCAGACGAGCACCATTCATGGACCTCGATATCTCTCGCCACCGCCTCGACTTATCCATTGCGAGAGGCCTCTGGGGTGATTCACTCTCCGTTCGGCTCATTTGACCCGACAGTGGACATGATTCCACTCGGCCCCGAGAGCCTGTACGACCCCTCTGCCATGCAACGCACTGGGATGATCCTGGTTCAGTCCAACAGCGCGGACATTAGTGCGCTGCAAGATTCCCTTTCCGACTGGGGCCTCGCTGTAATCGATGTCGTCCCCGACGACACATTGGTCATCCGCGTGGACCCCGAGCGCGTTCACGGCATAATCGACGAACTCGGCAAAATGTCCAGCGTTAGGTGGATCGGCCAGCTACCTATCGCTTGGAGAGTCTCTTCGGAATTGGTTCCGCTGGCAGGTCGTCAGGGGATTGTAGTGGATCTCGATGTCGTTCCGTCACCCGACCTCAGATTCGATGAGCTTGCGGCCCTTTCACAGGACCTCGAGTTGATTTCGGGAGAGATTGGCCCCCGGGGTGTCTGTGACGCCTACCTGTGCCAGCCCCGTTCAGTCGATGCCCTTTGGATACCGGTACTCGCAATGGACGGCAGGATACTCCACATCGGCTCAGCCTCACAAATCGTCATCCACAACGACAACGCACGTACCATAGGGGGCATCGACTCAGCTCTGCTGAGCTCTGACGGAACATTGAACGGCAGCGGTGAAGTTCTAGCCATCTCCGACACCGGGCTCGACGGCGACCACGGTGACTTTGAAAACCGCATCCGGGCCATATACGACCAGTTCGGCCCTGACAACTCGCATATGGACAGGAACAGCGGGCATGGCACTCACGTGACCGCGACCCTTCTGGGAGACGGCTCGGGAGACTCGGCCACGATGGGCATGGTCCCTGCCGCGACCTTCCACTTCTACCAGCTCGAGGCTGACAGTTCCGGATTGCTCGCCCGCTGGGGCTCGCTCTACGATATGTTCAGTCACTCATGGCAGAACAGCGCGCGAATCCAGACCAACAGCTGGGGCAACGAGAATCTGGTCGGTGAGTACAGCTCCGACTCGAGGTCCGCCGACTCCTTCCTCGTGGACTACCCTAGGTTCCTAGTACTCTTCTCCGCAGGCGACTTGGGCTCCAGTGGCGCGAACAGCGTCACGCCCCCCGGGACAGCGAAGAACGTCCTGACTGTGGGGGCCTCCACAACGGGTGCTTACGGAAGCACGGCCGAAGGTGCCGTCGCCGGCTCCTCCTCCAGAGGAACCACTCTGGACGGGCGCATCAAGCCTGACCTAGTCGCGCCCGGTGTGTCGATCTGCTCGGCTAGGGCCGAGGAGGCTCAGTTCGCCAACGGTGGTCCGTGCTCCAGCGCCACTCACAGCGATGGCACCACCCCGCTGTACATGACGCTCAACGGCTCTTCGATGGCAACTCCGGTCGTCGCAGGCGCGGCCACCATGGTCCGGCAGTACCTCAGGGAGTCAGAAGGGATTAGCGAGCCACGCTCTGACCTGATCCGAGCCATACTCATCAATGGGGCCGAAGATCTTGGTAATCCAGATATTCCAAACGCATTAGAGGGATGGGGGCAGCTAGATCTGCAACAGAGTCTGTATCCATCTTCCAATGACGGTTTTGAAGACTGGAGCCTCGATTTATTCTACGACGACACCAGGGAACTCCTCCCGGGCCACAGTTTCGTTTACACATTTGAGATGTCCAATGATGCCAGAATGGGCCTGGACATTACATTGGTATGGAATGACAGGGAGGGTTCAGCAATCGCTAACCAGAGCGCACCTAGGTTGGTCAATGACCTCGACCTGAGAGTGACCTCACCCAACGGCATTGTCTATGTCGGCAATAGTTTCTCCAACGGGTTCAGTGCCCCGGGCGGCGGCAGCGAGGACCGGCTCAACAACGTGGAGAGGATACGCCTCCCCACCAACAACGGCGAGGTTCCCGGAACCGGCACTTGGACTGTCGAGGTCGGCCACGCCGGGGGGACGCTGCAGGACTACGCTATCGTGCTGACCGGGCTGGCCACCGAGTTGGAGCAGTCGGATCTGACTGTGTTTGAGGGCTCTCTGTCGAGCTCCGTTGAGAGCCCCCTGCAAGGCGACACCCTCCTCATCGAGGCCGCTTGGAAGAACCAGGCCGCAGCGCCCACCGGCACCTACTCGGTCGAGATTGAGGACATCACTGACGGAGTCGTCATGCACACCTCTGAGCAATCCTCGTTGGGCGGGGGGATGCTGGACTCACTGTCGTTCCCGTACGCCTTCTCCACCACAGGCCTGCACACGTTGGAGTTGAGGCTGGACTCGACATCAGAGGTCAACGAGTTGAATGACGAGTCTAACGGTGTCGACAACAATCGCATTCTCCTCCACATCAACGTCTCGCAGATAGGCGTCCGACTCACGCCCCTGATGGAGGATGGCACGGTGCCCAGCACTCCGGCTGAGTTGAGTCAGGCCAAGACCCGCACACTGGATCCGAGGACGAGTAGCTGGGTGCTGTTCGAGCTCGAGATGCGCAATGAGGGAACCTCGCAGATATCGGTCGGACTGAGCGTCTCGCCAGTGCAGAGGCTGGACAATGACGGCGTCATGTACCAGCCTCGGGACGAGTGGTGGAAGCTGGTTAACGAGACCGGGCCGTGGACCCTAGCTCCCTTCGGAGAGGAAGGCGACCGCATCGTGGTCACCCTGAACATGTCCGACATGGACACCGACCTCTCAAATCCAGATGATGCTGTATACGCGCTTCCTGGGACCTTCATTTCCGACTTGAACCTCTTCGATACCAATGCCCCAACTATAGCTCACAGCATCAGACTCACAGCTATAGTGGAACGTGTTGAGGGACTGTTCACGTTAATCGCCGGCACGGAGGGTCTGGGCGCCGAGCCCGGGGACTTCGCCGTATTCTCGCTCTCCATCAAGAACACAGGCAACGGCCCGACGCAGTACACAGTCAGCTGCGAAACCCCTGAGCGCTGGACCATACACCTCGGCAACAGCCAGTCTTCCGAACTGACGCTCGAGCCGCTGAACCGTCTGCAGTTCCTGCCACTGCCGATTCGCATCAGAGTCCCCTCTGCTCAAGACGGAGAGCCTGCGGCAGGAACCACCGAGGATGTCGAGTGCATCACCACCTCGGTCAATGACCCGACTCTGGAGACAACCGAGCAAACCGTCGTTGCAGTCTTTGAGAGCCTCGACTTCTCTCCGGAGCTGTTCGATTCCGAAGGAGTCGCGTTAGGCCCCCTGGCTCTCGCCCAGCCCCGCCCAGTCTTGAACAGCGACACCGTCACAACTGAACTGGTCGTCTCCAATGACGGCAACGTGCCGATGCAGTTCGTAGTACAGGCATTCTCGTCCCTGAACACCTGGCCCATCCAGCTCACCGAGGGCTCCAACGTGCAATCCGAGGAGATCGCATTTGCCATCCCCGCTGGCTCGTCGGCGACCGTCTCCATCGTCACCATCGTCCCCCCTGCTGCAGAGATGGGGGACTCTAACACCATCACCATACGGACGACCCTCGCTGACGGCCCTACCGTAACCAACGCCACCCGCCTCATGGTACAGGAGATAGCGGCTCTGGACCTATCATGGAACTACACCATGTTAATCGCTCTAGGAGTGCCCGGGATCGCAGACATACACGCACACAACACCGGCAATGTCGAGCTCGATGTCAGCCTGACAATGGGGACCCTTCCTGCAGACTGGTCAGGCGGATTCCTGTCCGGCAGGGACTTCTCGATGGGGATGAACCAAGAGGCCACCATAGCAGTGGGCATCGACCTGCCGGGAAGCCTGCCAGCAGGTCCTCTTGAACAGATTGTCTCAGTCATCATCGAAGCCACAACCCCAAGCGGCGAGACCTCCGTATACACTGTCGAGATGACCGTCGAGGTTGTCCCTTCGATCTGGATCGTCCTATCTTGCGAATCGACTTCAATCGAGGACATCTCCTCCGATGGCGACACCTTCGAAGTAGTAGTTACCAATCGCGGCAACTCTTTCGCAGAGGTGCTGCTAGTGGGGATCGGCCCCACTGATTGGGACGTTCAATTAAGTCAGGGACTAATCTCATTGGATGCTGGGGAATCTGCTGCGGTGACAGTATCAGCAACCCCTAGTGATGACGCCGCAAATGGTCTGACTGAGATAACATTCGTTGCAAACGCTACCGGTTCCCAGGGCGGTCTTGCTACGATTACTGATGGAACTCTGCAGGTCGGGATTAGTAAGTCTAGGGACTCGACTAGTGGCGGCCTCGGCGGCCTGCTTGATTACCTAGGTCTACCTAGTTGGACCTTGGCGCTCATCTTCCTCGTTCTGCTGGGCTCGGCGGTGGCCACAGGCGTCAGGATGCGCAGATCCTCTGAGTCGTCGCTTAGGCCCGAGGAGGAGTTGATTCCACCCGGCTCCGCCCTTCTAGCCGGAAGCCAGTCCGAGCGCAAGGCGGCTGCTCTGGACACTTCCGTCTCGGGTGAGGTATTGACTGGCGGAGTCAGTGACGAGGAGATACAATCCACCATCGCCCAGTCGTCACCGTCTCTGAAGCCACCTTCGTCCTCGGAAGGGGCCCCTCCGCTTCCGATCGGCGGGCTCCCTGAGGGCTGGACAATGGAACAGTGGGTAGCCTACGGCCACCTGTGGTGGGAGCAGAACAAGCCATAGGCTGCGCTTGACTTATCACCCACGCCACTCCCGTCGAGCCGATGAGCGGCTCGATTGTACTGTTCGGCCCCCCCGGCGCGGGCAAGGGCACCCAGGCGGGCAGAATCACCGTACTGACCGGGAAGCCCTGGGTATCTACGGGCGATATGCTCCGCGCGGCCGTGGCCGCCGGCTCCGAGCTTGGGACAGAAGCCAAGGGCTACATGGACGCCGGACTGCTCGTTCCCGATGGCATCATCATCGGTCTGATCGTCGAGCGGCTGCAACATGATGATGCATCATCAGGGGTTCTGCTCGACGGCTACCCCCGTACAATCCCCCAGGCCGAGGCCCTGTCGGAGGTGGCAGTGGTCTCCGCTGTCATCTCAATCGAGGTCTCGGACGATGCGATAGTCGAACGCATCGTCGGCAGGAGGATGGATCCTGAAACCGGAGGAATCTACCACGTTTCCTTCAACCCACCACCTCCTGAGGTTTCCGGACGTCTCATACAGCGTGAGGACGACAACGAGCAGACTGTGAGGAACAGGCTCTCGGCCTACCATGAGCAGACAGCCCCCTTGGCCGAATGGTACGCACAGATGGGCCTACTAATCAGCATCAATGGAAACGCCTCGATAGATGAGGTCGGCATGGCAATAGAGGAAGCCCTCTCCGGTGCTCTGTGAGGTCAAGATGTCGAAGCAGCGCCGTAGGAGCAGAGGGGATGCTAAGAGGAAGGGAAGGGCCTTGAGGGCCGTCAATGACCTCTCATCCTTACTGAATGACTCAGATTCCGTCGACCCTCGGCTCGCTGATGCCGCTGCTCGGGACATCCTCCGCATAGGCAAGCGTCATGGCGAGCGCCCGGACTCTGACACTTCGAGGTTAATCTGCAGAGGATGCGAATCCGCGCTAATACCAGGGCGCACAGCCCGAACCCGAATCTCGAGGGGCAGACTCATCGTTACCTGTGAGAACTGCGGTAGAATCGAACGCTCGGGCCCGGACTTCTCGAGAGGTGATTCGGATTAGTTCCAGCATCCCAGACTCAGTGCTGCGCCAAGCCAAGGACAAGGCGACAGCAGTCACCGTCAGAGTCGGTAAGGATGGAATCACCGACTCGGTGATCCAAGAACTCAGCGATCAACTCTCCAATCGAGGCCTGGTGAAGGCGAAGGCTAACCGAGGGGTGGCCAATAGCTCTGCAGAGAGGTCCGAGATGTTCAGACTCCTTGCCGAATCCACCGGTTCCACAATGGTTCACATCCGAGGAAACGTCGCAGTATTCTGGTCTGGCAAGAACTAGTTAGTGAAAACTATCCTCTGCGAGGATAGCCTGCCATGCTCACTTATTTAGAGGCGTTAAGGCTGGCCGAGCCATGGTGACTGAGCAGCAGGTGGTTCTCGCGATTTTCATACTATCTTTTGTGCTCATTTTGGCCGAGTATCTCCACCGAACTATTGCAGCATGGTTCGGTTCCATCATCATGCTGCTGTACGGTCATTGGACCGGAGTCTTCGACACTCATGGCGAATCTCTTGAGCACGCCATGCTAGGCTGGATAGAGTTCGAGGTCATTGGGCTGCTTCTGGGAATGATGGTGTTCGCTGCTATTCTCGAGCTTTGCGGATTCTTTGAGTTCATAGCAATAAAAGCAGCAAAGATGAGCGGAGGTGACCCGTGGAAACTCATTGTTCTTCTCGGTACTTTCACGACTCTTATTTCCCTGGTGATTGACAACGTCACCGCGATAATCATCATCGCGCCCGTGACTCTGAGGATATGCATCCGGATGGAGATCAATCCAGTGCCGCCCCTGCTCGCTGAGGCGATTCTGTCTGACACGGGAGGAGTTGCTTCGATGGTGGGCGATCCGCCCAATGTCATGATTGCTGCCGAGGCGGCGAGTAGAGATATGGACCACTTCGGATTCAACGGGTTCCTATTCCGACTAGGCATGCTGACTCTGATTGCCTGGATCGCTACTCTGGGTTACATGCGTTGGTACTACCGAGACTGGGCCAAGTCAAAGCCGCATAATGTTGAATCACTGCTGGAGGAGGACGAGTGGAACGCGGTCGACGACAGGAAGTTGATGTACACAACGCTGGCTATACTGATGCTGACCGTGGTGATGTTCTCAGCGAAGGAATTCTTTCACCTTGAGATCGAAATCCACGCCATCGCACTGACAGGAGCAGGTCTGGCGCTTGTCGCCGCCCGCCCCGTGGACCACGAGCTCAGAGGCGGTTTCATGCACATGATCACTGAGAAAATCGAGTGGGCCGCCCTAATGTTCTTCGTTGGCTTGTTCATCTTAGTCGGAGCTGTCGGCAATGTCGGCTACCTTTCCGATCTCGCTTATTGGATCTACGATAACTTTGGCAGCAATGAGATTATGCTGGCGGTGGCAATAGTCTGGGTTTCTGCCATTGCTAGCGCAATAGTTGACAACATCCCTTTCACGGCTGCTATGATTCCGGTGATAGTGAGCATCGGCGAGGCCAACCCGTCAGTCGACATAGAGCCGCTGTTCTGGGCTCTGGCTATGGGTGCTGGATTCGGTGGCAACGCCACTCCAATCGGCTCCAGCGCCAACGTGATGACAGTCGCCATCAGTGAGCGCGGACCGCGGCCTATTACCACCAAGGAGTGGGCTAGGGTTGGTCTGCCCGTGATGGTCATCACATGCATCGTCGCGACCATTTTCATCATCGTCTTTCACGGAATCCTATACTCCAGTGTATGAGGTTGCAATATACTACTCTCCGACACCGTGAAGCGTGAGCGGTGGCAGCGAGGCCCGTGTACGAATGCCCGATATGCGGGCTGGTGTCATCCGGCCTTCCAGCATGTCCTGCATGTGGTACTGACGATGGCTCAGTTTCAGTTCCGAGCATCGGATCAGATCAATCTGAAACCGAATCCTCATCCGAACCTATCGGTCTCCCTTTCGACCTTGAGGGGGATGCCCTCACTTCTCCCTCCTCCGATCTGCCATTCGGTTTGGAAGAGGTTCCGGAAGCACCTGCAGATGTCGGTCTGATGTTCGGCCTCGAGGACAGTCCTGAGGAAAACCCCTCGAGCCCATTGGCATTCGGTCTGGATTACATTCCTGATGATGCTGATGAATAACCTCTCGCCAGTACCTCTCACCGCCCCCTTTAGGGGGCGTGTGAATCCCGCTTAGTTCAAATACCAAAGGTAGGTCGCCCACCTGCATTTAGTGCGCTTTGGTACTATCAGGTACCAAGGTAAGTGGTTGAGGCCGCCCCGCCCTGCGGGGAGACGGGGTGGCCTGAGATACCTGAATTGATATGCCTGGACACCAGAGGACTCACAAAGGTGGGATTGTAGAATCACAAGATGCTACAACCCGACTGGGGGATGGCTCGGCTCGAGAGCCGAAGAAGGTCGTGACAAGCTGCGATAAGTTGCGGGGAGAGGCAAGAATCTCTTGGATCCGCAAATTGCTGAATTGGACCTCCTGGCACTCTGTGCCATTCCTCAATGAGGAAAGGGAACCTCCTGAACTGAAGCATCTCAGTAGGGAGAGGAAAAGAAATCAATCGAGATTCCGTTAGTAGTGGCGAATGAACACGGAATAGGACAAACCGAATCTCTATGGGAAACCTTAGAGAAATGTGGGGTAAGGATCATCTGTAGTCTAAGTGCAGGAAGTGGAAGTCGTCCTGGAACGGCGCACCACAGAGGGTGAAAGTCCCGTACACGTATTGCATATGGCCAAGTGATGAATCCTGAGTAGCGTGCGTTGGATATCGCGCGTGAATATGGGAGGCAGAGACTTCCAATCCTGAATACTACTCGAGACCGATAGTTGACAAGTAGCGTGAGCGAAAGCTGAAAAGTATCCTTAGCGGGATGTGAAAAGACCCTGAAACCAGTCGGGAACAAGCTGAATAGGCGTGAAAGCGAAGATATGAGCAGCGTCTATTCTTGCGTTTCGAAAAATGCCCCTGGGAGTTCTGATCATTGGCGAGGTTAAGCAGTTGAACTGCGAAGCCGAAGGGAAACCGAAAGGTCCGCAGCCGCGTAAGCGGTCAGGGACTGGGTGCGCTCGCCCGGAGTCAATGGTGGGAGACCTGAAGCCTATCGATCTATGCCTGGCCAGTCTGAAGCCCGATGAAAATTGGGTGGAGGGACGAACCGTTGCTGATGTGCAAATCGCTCGGAAGAGTTGGGTATAGGGGTGAAAGTCCAATCGAGATGGGCAATAGCAGGTTCCGCGCGAGACTACTCGTAGGTAGACCTCCGTAGAGATAGAATGCGAGGTAGAGCACTGATTGGGTGTTTAGGGGGAGCAATCCCTCGGCACGCTGTCAAACTCCAAAGTTGCATTCGTCGTAGAAGCGGGGAGTGAGCCACGGTGGGTAAGCTACCGTGACGAAAGGTGAAGAAACCAGCTCAGCGTTAAGGTCCCAAAATTTCAGTTAAGTGTTAATCACAAACGGCGTCCGTGGTCGAAGACAACCAGAAGGTGGGCTTAGAGGCAGCCATCCTTGAAAGAGTTCGTAACAGATCACTGGTCAAGCTTGCGGGCCCGAAAAATGGACGGGACTCAAACTGAATACCGATACGCTGACCCTCCGAAAGGAGATGGGGTAGCGCGGCGACGTGGTCGGGTAGAAGCTAGGTTGTGAAATCTAGTGGACCGTCTACGTATGAGAATCCAGGGAAGAGTAGCAGCATAGTGCGGTGAGAATCCGCACCACCGAAGGGGCCAGGGTTCCTCGGCAATGTTCATCAGCCGAGGGTTAGCCGGTCCTAAGGACATTCTTAACCGAGATGTTCGAAAGGGAAATGCGTTAATATTCGTATGCCCCTCTGCAAATCTGGTAACGGCTCGGGCTAGTTCGTGCATTCCTGTCATGGGATGTCGAAGCGTTCGATAATCGATTGGAGAACCGTAATGGTGAGAAGATCGAGAAGGCGTGAGCAAAAGACGAATGAGGCCAGGGTCCCGTGAAAAGCCGCAGAGGTGACCGTACCGAGAACTGACACAGGTGCCCCTGGGTGAGCAGCCTAAGGTGTGACGGGCAAAGTACCGCGAAGGAACTCGGCAAAATAGCTCTGTAACTTCGGGAGAAGGAGTGCCAGCTTAGAGATAAGCTGGTCGCAGTAACAAGGGGACTCCGACTGTTTAATAAAAACATAGCCGACTGCTAGTTCGAAAGGATGTGTATAGTCGGTGAATCCTGCTCAGTGCCGGTATCTGAAATTGGGTTTCAACCTGACGAAGGACCGGTAAACAGCGGGGGTAACTATGACCCTCTTAAGGTAGCGTAATACCTTGTCGCTTAATTGGCGACTTGCATGAATGGCACAACGAGAGTCCCACTGTCTCCGCGGTACGTCCGGCGAAATTGACTATTACTGGCGCACAGTCCAGTAACCTCAACCTGCAAGCGAAGACCCCGTAGAGCTTTACTGCAGCCTGGCGTTGTACATTCGCACACTTTGTGCTGAGTAGACGGGAGATGTTGATCCTCGGGACGTCAGTCCCGAGAGTAGTCGTCCATAGAGACACCGTCCTTAATGTGTGACTGTACTAACTCTTCATGAGAACACCGCTTGGTGGGCAGTTTGGGTGGGGCGCCACGCGCCCGAAAACCTAACAGGCGTGCCCAAAGGTCAGCTTAGGTGGTTCAGTCTCCACCGTAAACCGTAAGGGGAAAAGCTGGCTTGACGTGGATCGGATCAATAACGATCGACGATGCGAAAGCAGGGCCTAACGAACCAATGTGCCTCATTTCTGGGGGCCATTGATAACAGAAAAGTTACCTCGGGGATAATTGAGTTGTCACCAGCAAGAGCACATATCGACCTGGTGGCTTGCTACTTCGATGTCGTCTCTTCCCAACCTCCCGGTGCAGCAGCTGGGAAGGGTGGGGTTGTTCGCCCATTAAAGGGGATCGTGAGATGGGTTTAGACCGTCGTGAGACAGGTTTGTTGCTTTGTGGTTGAGGCGTATCAGGTGCCTGATCGGAAGGGCCCTTTAGTACGAGAGGAACGAGGGCTCGGAGCCACTAGTTTACCAGTTGTCCGGCAGGGCAATGCTGGGTAGCCACGCTCTACGCGGATAAGAGCTGAAAGCATCTAAGCTCGAAGTCGCCCGAAAGACGAGGCACCTCAGGGGACTCGTAGAAGACGAGTTTGATAGACAGCGGGTGTAAGTACCGAGGTTCGCCGAGGTATTCAGCCCAGCTGCACTAACCCCCCGAGCATCCAATTAGATCTACAACACCAAGGCCCTTGTGGGCCTCTGTCCAATAGCGCATATCAATTCAAATTCGAAGGATGAGTTGTGCACGGCCACAGCGGAGGGGTTCTACCCGGTCCCATACCGAACCCGGAAGTCAAGCCCTCCTGCGTCGATTCCTGTACTGTGGCGCGAGAGCCCACGGAAACGTTCGTCGCTGTGCCACTCTCCTTCCTCCCCGCACCAATTACGATATTACTGGCGGAGCCATAGCTCAGGACAACTAGGTGGGTGGAACGGTGACGATAACAACTGGAGACATACTTGGCCACACGCAGGTCGGAGTCTACCTGTCCGTGGTGGGCGACATCCTGTTTCACCCCCGCGCGCTCGACGATGCGACTGTAGAAGAGTTGGCATCCTCCTTCGATATGGAGATGTATCCGTTCCTCGTGGGTGGCTCGTCTTTGCTCGGCAGCCTTCTTCGAGGGAACAGTAGGGGCATCGCCGTCGCAGATATCGCCACTGAGGGGGAACTCGACGAACTCACAAGCTTCTGCGATGTAGTCGTGATGGAGAGCGGCGTCAACGCCGCTGGCAATCTGATAGAGTGCAACGAGCACGGGGCGGTGGTCAGTCCTATCGTTCCTCAGAATGGCGTTGAAATGATTGGCGAGGTCTTGGGTGTCGATGCAATTCGCTGCAAGGTAGCAGGCTATGACACCGTAGGCAGCATGCTGGTTGCTAACGGCAAAGGAGCCCTCGCTCACCCTGATATCTCGAAAACCGAGGCCGAGGCCATCGAGGCCGCGATGAAGGTCCCGGTGATGGTTGGGACAGTGACCTTCGGCTCGCCTTACGTAGGTGCGGGGTGCGCAGCCAGTGACACGAATGCGCTGGTGGGATCGGGCTCGACGGGGCCTGAGTTGAACCGAATCGAAGACGCTCTCGGGCTAATCTAGGTGAAGCGGCTGTAGTCGATATCAGCGTTTTTGTCGATGAGTGAAGTAACCGCTGGCATGGGGTACTTCAGTCCGGTTGCGGTGTTGAACAGGACGACGGTGTCGTCCCCACCAATCATGCCCTTCTCCAGAGAGATCTTGCAAGCAGCCGCCGTTGCAGCGCCCTCCGGGCACATCAGCAACCCGTCTTCGTGCCCGATAGCTTGAACCATTCGGTGTATCTCCTCGTCGCTGACTGCAATCGCGAATCCCCCAGACTCCCGGACGGCTCGCAGTATGAGGAAGTCCCCCAAAGCGGCAGGAACTCTGATTCCCGATGCGTCGGTTTTGGCATCCTCCCAGAATTCGGCGAACTCTTCGCCCTCCTCCCAGGCCTTGACTATCGGGGCGCAGCCGGTGGACTGTACTGCGACCATTCTGGGAAGCTTGCAGTCTATCCAGCCCAATTCAGTCAGTTCAGCGAAGGCCTTCCACATCCCAATTATTCCTGTGCCTCCCCCTGTGGGGTAGAAGATGACATCCGGCAACTGCCATCCCATCTGCTCCGCCAGTTCGATTCCCATGGTCTTCTTTCCTTCAATCCGGTAAGGTTCCTTGAGAGTAGATACGGCGAACCAGCCAACTTCATCCGAACCCTCGGAGATAATTCGGCCGCACTCTCCAATGAGGCCGTTAATCAGGTGGGTGTCACCGCCTTGGGCCTTCGTCTCTTGCGTGTTGATCTCAGGCGTGTTGTCCGGGCACAGGACCGTGGTCCTGATGCCTGCCCTACTGGCATAGGCAGCGAGGGCAGAACCTGCATTCCCATTGGTTGGGACAGCTAGATGGCCGATGCCGAGTTGCTTGGCCATGGAGACTGCCAGAGCCAGCCCCCTAGCCTTGAACGATCCAGTCGGCAGCCGTGACTCGTCCTTCACCAGTACCTTGCCCGGGACGGCCCCTAGGGCCTGAGCCGAGCGTTCGAGGCTTACGAGGGGCGTGACGACCTCCCCTAATGAGACTCGGTTTGCGGGTTCGCCTACTGGTAGCAAGGGCGAGTACCTCCAGAATCCCGGTTCGGACGAAGACTCGATATCTTCTCTGCGAACCTCAGTACCCAGCCGGCGGAGGTCGTACCTCACCAACAGAGGCTTGCCCGCATCTGATATGGTGTGCAAACCATCCGCCTCGTAGCGCTGCCCGGTGTACGCGCATTCGAGATGGCTAACGTACGAGGCCATGCACCGACTGTTCGGGATGATTCGATGAACATACCGCAGTCAGATGGCAGTTGGGGCGACGTGATCATCGTCCTTGTTCTCTGACTTCCTGACTCTGTTCCACACCGAGGTCATCAGTTCATCGTGATGATCCTCGCAGTAGTGGAACCTGCGGTAGGCCTCTCTGAACGAATAGGCCTTGCTGCCTGTGGCGACTAGGAATCCGTCCGGCGAGAGGCGACTGATCTGAACTCCTCCCTCCTCGCATTCTGGGTAGTCGCACTTCGGCATGCAAATTCCTCCGAATCACCACTATTGAACTCTCTGAACATCCCTCGCTTTACTCAGGTGGCTCGATCACCACCAGCGGGGTATTGGCTTCGACGCTGTCTCCCGATTCGCAGTTCACCTCGGTTACTGTCCCCAAGAGGGGCGCTCGAATCTCGTTTTGCATCTTCATCGCCTCGAGTATCATCAGTACATCGCCCTCTTTGACCTCGTCACCCACTGAGACGTGTAACGAGACGACTTTTCCGGGGATTGTCGAGGATATGATTCCGGAGCGCTTCTTCCTGCGCCCACCGCCAGCAGATCGCCTAGACGGACCTGAAAGCGATTCCCCCGAGACTCGTATTGAGAAACTCCTCCCTCCGACCTCTACATTCCAGACGTCCCCGTCTCTTTCGAGGTCGACTTCGAACTCCTCACCATCGACGGTTACCTTGCGCTTCTTGCCCACTGGTTCACCTCGGAGTGCTTCTACGCGTGCGTGCGCGGAAGAGATTACGTCTACCTATCAGCACACGTCGATGGTCGCGCGACCAGGCATCTCCCCCGTCGCGAGGTGCCGAGGGACTCAGGGCCTCACCCTCGAAAGACTCCAGCAGCACAGCAACCACAGCAGCGGCCCGCAACTTCGCACCCCTGTCCGCTTTCCTGCCCATGCCTCTACCTCATAGCGGGATGTTGCCGTGCTTGCGAGCAGGGCGAATCTCCTCTTTGTCCAGCAGGGCACCCAGCGCGCGAATCAGGACAGCCCTGCTCTGGTGCGGCTGAATCACATCATCGAGGTATCCCAGCGCCGCAGCTCTGTACGGGTTGGCAAAAGTCTCCTCGTAGTCATCAACCAGCCTCTCTCGCTCTTGCTCAGGATTGCCAGCGGTCTGAATTCTCGTTCTGTGGATGATTTGTACGGCCCCGTCAGCACCCATGACCGCAAGCCGGGCAGTTGGCCAAGCGATGTTGTAGTCGCCTCTGATGTGCTTGGAGGACATGACGTCGTAAGCCCCGCCGTAGGCCTTGCGGGTGATGACGGTGAGTTTGGGGACAGTAGCCTCGGCGTAGGCGTAGAGCAGTTTGGCACCGTGCCTGATGATGCCCCCCCACTCTTGGCTGGCCCCAGGGAGGAATCCCGGCACGTCGACGAAAGTCAGGATTGGTACGTTGAAGGCGTCACAGAAGCGGATGAACCGAGCGGCCTTGACCGAGGCATCGATGTCGAGGCAACCGGCAAGCACCTTCGGCTGATTGGCCACGACTCCGACGGTGTGCCCGCCCAGTCGGCCGAAGCCGACGACTATGTTGTTCGCGAATTCTGCTTGAACTTCAAGGAAGGCGCCGTCGTCGAGCACCTCCTCGATGGCAGTGACGATATCGTAAGGGTGACTGGGGTTCTCCGGCACCAGCGTGTCCAGAACATCACAGAGCCGGTCATGAGGATCAGAGGTCGGTCTGACCGGAGCCTTCTCCAGATTGTTGGAAGGCATCAGCCCTACTAACTCCCTGACAATCCCTATGGCGTCGTCGTCGTCGCTAGCGGTGAAGTGAGTCACACCAGAGCGGGTGGAGTGGGTCGAGGCCCCTCCGAGATCCTCAAAGGTCACCTCCTCATTGGTCACCGTCTTGATGACTTCTGGGCCAGTGATGAACATGTGAGCGGTCTGGTCGACCATGATAACAAAGTCGGTGATAGCTGGTGAGTACACAGCTCCACCAGCACAGGGTCCCATGATTACGGAAATCTGCGGGATGACCCCGCTGGCTCTGACGTTCCTGAAGAATATTTCAGCGTAGGAGCCGAGGCTGGCCACACCCTCCTGTATTCGGGCCCCGCCGCTGTCATTCAGGCCGATGACCGGCGCACCGGTCTTCAGCGCCATGTCGAGAATCTTACAAATCTTGAGTCCGTGCATCTCACCTAGGGAGCCGCCGTAGACCGTGAAGTCCTGAGCGAAGCAGTACACCGTCCTCCCGTCTATCGTGCCATGCCCGCAGACTACCCCGTCTCCGGGAATCACGTTACGGTCCATGTCGAAATCACGGCATCTGTGCTCGACCAGTGTGTCGACTTCCATGAACGAGTCTTCATCGAGGAGTCGCTCGACTCTCTCTCTCGCAGTCATCTTCCCTTTGGCATGCTGCGCAGTGACCCGTGCTTGGCCACCACCTGTCTCCGCCTGCGTCTTCCTCCGCCGGAGATCCTCGATACGGTCATCCACGCCTGCCATGGTACACCGTGTGTTCGCAAAACCCCGCCAATGAGCATTCCCCATAGGAATGCTTGCTCTTTTCACGCCTCATCGGTTGCTTGAAGGGTCCCCACTAACTCGACTGCTTCGATGGGAATGCGCATAGTAATGGCCAAACCCGGGCTAGACGGGCACGACAGAGGCGCTAAAGTAATCGCTAGGGCGCTCAGGGACGGCGGGCATGAAGTCGTGTACACTGGACTGCGCAAGACTCCTGAAGAAATCGTTAGAATCGTGATGGACGAAGACGCCGCCGCACTGGGCCTATCCACACTCTCAGGCGCCCATGACGTCCTCTTGCCGGCCATCTGTGAGGGACTCAGGCGAGAGGGCCTCACTGAAGTCGTCGTCTTCGCCGGAGGAATCATTCCCAGTGGGGATCACGAATCACTGCATGAGGATGGAGTCAGGGCAATTTTTGGCCCCGGCACCCGGACTACTGAGATACTGGACTTCCTAGAGGCCGCCAGACAGCGAATCGAGGGCGGCGAGCCCGTGGGCGTGGGTGAGAACTCGGGATGGCGATGGGAGTGATTCCCGCCAATCTCCTTGACTCAGCTCTGACCGGCAATCGCAGGGACTTAGCGAGGATGCTGACAGTGATAGAGAACGGAGGGGCGTTCGACATCCCGGAGCAATCCTCCTGGACCCTCGGTGTCACAGGCCCACCGGGGGTCGGCAAGTCGACCCTGATAGGCAGACTGATTTCCAATTGGGCCGACAGGGGGGAGAGAATCGCCGTCCTCGCTGTCGATCCGTCTTCTCCGCGCAGCGGTGGAGCGCTGCTAGCCGATAGAATGAGGATGAGCACAGCCGACTCCAATGATTCAGTCTTCGTACGTTCTCTGGCGACTAGGAACCACCCGGGAGGGTTGGTCTCCTGTCTATCTCCAATGATTGATGCTCTGGCAGCATGCGGCTGGAGCCGCATAGTCATCGAGACGGTAGGGGCGGGTCAAGCCGAGATAAGAGTCGTGGCGTTCGCTGACCGCATCTTACTGGTCGATGGCCCTGACAGAGGGGACATCGTCCAAGCGGAGAAGGCCGGAATCATGGAGCTGGCCGATATCGTGGCAATCAACAAGTCAGATCTCCCTAATTCCCAGCAGGCCGCAGACTCGGTTCGCTCGGCGCTTGAGGTAGGTGGCGATTCCAGCGTCACTGTCCACTTGGTCTCTGCTCACGACGGGAGTGGAATCATTGAGTTGCTCGATGCCATCGAATCATGTCCAGCCTCAGGTGCCAGAGACCGTCTGAGGGTTCGCGAGCGTCTTCTTTCGGCATGGGACTCCCGCTTGCTCGCACACCCGCGGCTAAACGAGGTAATCGACGCTCTCGAAACCGGAAGTATAACGCTCGATGAGGCCGTCGAAATCGTCGGATTGAGTGAGGATTAGGGGCAGTTGAGCGCATGGATGTACCAAAGACCCAGTTCGACATCGACCATGTCGAGCACTCGGTAGGTGGCCTCGGAGGGCATGCTTTCAGACGTATAACGCACGTATCCATGGCGCTGATTCCGGTAATCTACTATTCCAGAGGAGAGGAAATCGCTGGTTACTTCTCAGTCAGCCTCCCTGAGTTCGTCAGTTACGTCTTCTTCGCAATCCTAGCAATCGAAGTCGTCAGGCTGAGGTTCGGAATCGTGATAGTAGGGCAGAGGGAGTATGAGTCCAAGCAGATATCCGCCCTCGCATGGGGGGCCTTCGCCGTATGCCTCGCACTGTTGGTAACCGGAATGGAGCCCTTTACCTCCGGGACCGGCTTCGAGGCAGGCATCTACGGCTTTCCTCTGATCTTCGGACTGACCTTCGTCGACCCCATCATGGGCGAGATAAAGCGTATCAAGCGCGACATGAAGGTGGCAATCGCTGTAGGAATGGTGACGTCCTACATTGTCTGGATAGGGTGCAGTCTCTGGCTGGGGACTCCAATGTGGGTCTGCATACTGCTTGCTCCGCTGACTGTCCTCGGCGAGTTACCTCCGGTGAAGTACATCGACGACAACGCTACGATGATTCTTTTCCCGCTCTCCGGGCTTCTGCTGCTGAGCCCGTTCCTCTGAAGGCAACATCCCGTCATCTTTACAATCCGGCTTCATGTGGACGGGTCGGTAACATGGTGGATGAGGGAAGTTCTGGCGACATAGTGGAGTCCACTCTTTCGCAAAACGTCTACGTCCTGATATGGGCCATCGCCTCACTGGTGTCCTTCGCGATATTCGTGGTATACTTCTGATTGCCCACCCATCAGGATAATGGGCAGGCAGTTTCACGCCCCTCTGTGTGCGGAATAGCAGGTATGCTAGGGCATGCCGACCAGACCACGGCGTCATCGATGTCATCGTGCTTGAGCCATCGTGGTCCCGACGGTTCGGGTGGCTTCTACGAGCAGTTCGAGGGCGGCGGCGTGGCGTTCGGTCACGCTAGACTCTCCATCGTCGATATCGCAGGCTCTCCCCAGCCGATAGGCTCTGATCACGGTGCGGTCCTCATACAGAACGGAGAGATTTACAACCAAGTGGAACTCCGTTCACAGAACGCGGGCTACCCTTGGAGGACCTCCGGCGACAGTGAGGCCATACTGGCCATGCACCGCTCAGCAACAAGAACTCTAGGTGACTCTCCCGATAACCCCGCCGAGGCCCACGTCGAGTGGCTCTCGCAACTAGATGGAATCTGGGGTTTCTCACTGTGGGACCCCTCTCGGCGTGAGTTGATCCTTAGCAGAGACCCCATGGGAGTCAAGCCGCTAGTGCGCACCTTACTGCCTGATGGCACACTCCTCTTTGCCTCAGAGGTCAAGGCTTTCAGAGCTCATCCGGACTTCAGGGCTGAGCCTGATGTTGACGCTCTCGCGGTCCGACTGGCATATGAGTACCCTCTAGACAGGACGACGCTATTCAAGGGCGTCACGCAAGTTTCTCAGGGTACGATCGAAACGTGGTCTCTCGATGCACAGGGCCAGGCGTCTCTCACTGGAGTCGCCCGATATTCTCGGGACATCATCGCTCCGGAGAAGGAATGGGATCCAGCGAGTCAGGCATTGACGCTTCTGGATAGCTTCCGCTCTGGACTCGAGGACCGTCTGATGTCGGACGTGCCTGTGGGAATAGTCCTTTCAGGGGGGCTGGATTCTAGCATGGTCGCTGCTCTGGCTCATCAGGCGGCAGAGAGCACCGGAAAACCGGTTCCGGGATGCTGGACTGTGGCCGGCAGCGAGGACAACCCTGACTTCAGGGCCGCCGAACTGGTCGCCCAGCACCATGAGCTAAACCATCATACTAGGATAATTCCTGAGGATGCCTTTTGGACGGATTTGCCGCAATTCACGTGGTTCGGCGAGGACCTCGATATCACCGTGCTATTCTGGCAGACCCTATTCGAGGAGATGTCCCAGCATGTCTCAGTAGGCCTTTGCGGGCAGGGCGCGGACGAGTTGCACGCAGGATACTCCCGCTATCGTAATCTGGCAGGTCATGCCAGATTGATAACAGACAGGCTCTCATTGGCTCGAGGTCTAGATCCATCAAAGTTTGAGCACGGGCCCGGTCAGCCTTGGGAGGACACCGCCATCACCCCGCACTCTCATTTCGTGGACCTAACCTCGGCCTTGCAGTTCGAAATCGATCGGGGGCAACTCTCGAACTTCCAACTCAGGCTAGCAGACAGACACAGCATGGCCCATGGGCTCGAAGTCCGAGTACCGTTCCTGAGCTCGCAGCACAGGGCCGAGTCCAACAGGCTGCCGATGGACTGGAAACTATCCGCGGATTCGGAGAAGATGGCGCTGCGCGAGGCCGCGGCACTCACCAATCTCCCTGAAGAGATAGTCCAACGACCCAAATTGCCGGCGGGAACCGCGACAGCACCCGCGCTCGTAGGCTCTCTGATAGACGAGTTGACCCCCCATGCCCTTGAGTGGGCGAACGACTACGGCAGACTCTCCGATCAACTAAGGGACCAGCCTGAAATGGCAATAGGGATGCGGCTGTTCCACGCCATCCACTTCACCGACGACCCGCAGTCGAGAGCGACGAAACCTCTGATGGAACTTCTGGAGGACGTCGGTGACTGGCCTGCTTGACTACCTGATCAGCCGCTGCTCGGAATCGAATCTGTTACCTTCGTGGCAGAGCAGCCACATCTTGCTGGTTCTTCCCTCACAGCCGCTGTAGTTGCCCACTCTGCCATCGCTGCGTACGACCCGGTGGCATGGTACCAGCAGGGCCCACGGGTTGCCTGCCATCACCGAGCCGACAGCTCTGCTGGCACCGCTCGAGCCGGATGCGGATGCCAAACCCCCGTACGAGACAACCCCTCCGAATGGGGCGACTTCGGATAGGGTTCCGAGTACCTTGTCCTGGAATGCAGTGAGTCCGGAGCGATCAAGTTCTGGAGGAGGGGCAGAACGGTGTTCGAAGAATGCCCTGACCCACACCTCCGTGTCTTCGATGTGATTCTGTCCGGTCGTGTAATCGTTCTCCCGGGCATCGCTCCAGCCGAGGCTGGTCAGCCCCCTTTCACTTGCGACTGCCACCATTTTTCCGAGGGGGGTTTCAATCGCCCTGATTGAATGCACGTTCACTGCTGCTCTTCAGGGTTCATAGGTGATTCGGAGGGATGGTCTTCTGTATGTTCTTCGATATCCTCCATACCAACTATCTCGTAGTTGGAGGGGAACAAGGCAACGACCACGCCGGCGACGATACAGGCGAGTCCGAGCCAGAACGATTGTTGGACCACCATCAGCTCAAGTCCGATGACGAACAGCACTAAGCCACCTAGGTTCGACACCCATACTAGTGTCTTGAACGTTGAAAGGGAGACTCCGCTGGACCGCTCGGTCCTCTTCGGCCCGAACTCGGCGCCAAACCTGATGGGTTCCTCTTCCTCCATGGTACCGCCTACCTGTCAATCATGATTATCGCATCGGTGGGACACCCTAGGGCGCATAGCCTGCAACCGGTGCACTCGTCGCGGAGTATCTTCGCCTTCCTGTTCACCTCGACATCCATGATGGGGCTAGCCATCGGAGTGTCGTAGAGTTCGATGGCGTCGTCGTCACACACTATTGTGCATTGGTCACAACCTATGCACAATTCCTCTTTGACCCATGCAACAGCATCTTCCCCTCCTTTGAGTTTAGCCTCCTCTTCGGCGCGCATTGCATTGAGGAGCTTCCTGATGCGGCTCTGCTCAGCCGCGCGCCGTGCAAGCAGGTCGGGTATCTCCGTCACGATTCACACCAAGGCTAACCCATTCTCAATGTATGCTTCCTGCCGCCACTTAGGACAAGCTGTCATGGAGTGCTAGCGGGAGTGTCTGCTTACTACGCGTTCGTAGCTACCGCCTAGAATTCACTTGGCGGGCGAGGAAGCTGACAACGTCGAGAATCTCGAAATCGTGCCGAGGATCGCCCTCGAACTTCAGGCATTCGAAGTGTGCAACGCACTTCGGGCAGGTAGTAAGCATGATGTCGGCACCAGTAGCATTTACTTCGTCGAAACGCTGCAGACGCAGGGCCCTGCTGTTCTCGTTGCAGGCCATCATACTGGAGACCCCACAGCACAACGCGTCCTCGCCATGGTGCTCCATCTCGACCAGATCGACGCCGTCGACAGCCCGCACGAGGTCGCGTGGCTTGTCGTAGAGGTTCATCTGCCTACCGAGCCTGCAGGGATCGTGATAGGTCACGGTGACATCGTCATCGGTCGCTAGTTCCATGTCGAACCCCTTCTCGACAAGATACTCGGTAGTGTGCATGACCTTCATGTCGTCCAATTCGTAATCCAGAGCGAAGGTACGGAAGCACTCGGCACAGGAGGTAACGAGAGTGTCTATACCGCTGTCTCCAAGCTTCTTCTGGTTGTACGCCTTGAGTTTCTCGAATACCTCGGACAGTCCTTGCCACTTCTGGTCGTGGCCGCAGCACTTGAGGAAGTCACGGCCGAGGTAGGTGACATCCTCGTTCATCTCCTCGAACAGGGTGAAGGCCGCGGTCGTGGTCTCGCCGAGGTCCATCGTGCCCTCGTTGACATGGCTGAAGATCATCTCTTGGTCAATGTAGTCGACGCAACCCGGGTAGTACCCGACGTTGGAGTCTAGAGGGTAGTCCTCAACTGAGATGAATGCCTCGTCGGCATCCTCCTCTGCCTCGGCCGCGAGAAGAGCCTGTAGCAGGGTGTGAGGTATCTCCGCAGCGGGCGGGCCACCGACGATTAGGTTGCGTCGGATGTCGATGTACGAGTCGTAGTCGACCAACTGCGGGCAGGCGTTGGTGCAGGCGGTGCAAGTCAGACAGGAGTACAGAGGGACACCGTCATCCTCGTTGTTCCAAGTGTTGTAGATGATATTCAGCTTGTCTCCAGCGGTGAACAGGCGGACCGGGCAGGCATCATCGCACAAGTCGCATCCGTAGCACTTGTTCATCTCCCACTCGTAACCTCGAGCCATGCTCCGCATGACTAGGAAGACGATAGCGCCTACTCCGAGGCACGGTATGAAAAGCGTGTAGATGAGTTTGGCATCCAATGTTTTCGGGTTTTTGTGATAAGTTGGATTCTCGACCGAGAGCACCACCAACTCCTCTAGGCTCAGACTGGATTCCGAGCGAGTCAATGCAGTGCCGTCCTCAGCCAGCATAAGTGGCTGGTACGCAACAGCAGAGAAGTCCGCGATCATTGAAACAGAGTCGTCAGCACCATCCGATGAGGATGAGAAACTCACAGTGTAACTGGCACCCGATGGCAGGTATAGGGTGGTGGATTGGCAAACACCACCCTCATTCTGCCACAGTATGCTGCCTGAGGAGTCGGTGAGTGAGATGCTCTGCGTGTGAGTGCCTGCCCCCCTAACCGTGGTTCTGAAGTTGCACCACACATCCGCAGGGACACTTGAGACACCTAGGTCCTCTACCTCAAAAGTTCTGCTCTCGCCGACCGTCAACAAAGAACCATCAGCGTTTCCAACATAGGTGATTTCCATTCCCCCGTAATTCCTTCCGGTTTCGGAATCAGCGTGTCCATTATCACCAGCGAAGTCAATCAGGACGGTTCGCGTAGGCTGGTAGATCCCCCAATTCACCCAATTCGCAGCAGCTATCAGGCACCAGTCATCCGTATCCTCGTCATTACCCAAATCATCCCACGCGGCTTGCCCCATCGTCTCGGAGTATGGTAGGCAATCGTCCTCCCATTCTGCCCAGACATTTCCTTTGCCTTGGTGCACGAGGGTGTCCGAGGGTTGTCCCCTCATGGCATCCAATTGAGAGACGTCATCCATCGCGCCTAGTCCGCCGTAGTCCCAGAAACCGTCGTCGTAGATAGGCCACGTGACCACAGAAATCAGAACCGCAGCAATCAAGGAACCAATCGCAATCTGCCTTCCCATAACGGGATTGAGCCTCGCCCCAATGGAATTGAGGGTGAACCACCTCACGCCGAAGTAGATGACGGCGAAGACGAAGATGCCAGTCAGCACCCAGGGTATGGCGTTGAACACCTCTGCCGTCCATGGGGCCTGCCTCCCGCAGAACAGAGCGCTGTGTGAATTGATCCAGCAGTAGTTGCTCAGGTCCTTGGAGTACAGTTCGAGGAAGATGTTGATCGAGAACACCGAGATGAACCAGACGTGGGCCAGATAGACCGCGCCCGCGGTGGCGAACCACGGATCCTCGACACCACGCTTCTCTCTCCCCCCGAGGAACGGGGGCAGAGCGAGAATGCCTACGGGGAAACCGGTCAGGAAGGCGCCCCACCAACCGGCGTTCCATGCTATCACGGGCGTACCGAAGAAGGCCCCTATGGGTCCAGCTGGAATCACGTACTGAGGGAGATACTCCCCCCATCTCAGGTACCCATAGGAGAACAGCACGTACCAGTCAGGGAAGACGAAGCCCGCTTGGGCGAACGGATCTGCTGCGCTGTGCAGCGGAGGGGGGATTATCCACGAGTAGAACGCGATGACTGCCATCATCGCAGCCAGTATGATACTGTCACGAAGCACCTCAGTGGGCCAGAAGGAGTGCCCGACGAACACCCTTTTCCTTTCTTCGTCGGCCTCGAGCAACTGGTCCCTCTCGCTGATGTAGGTGTCAGCAATCCTCCCGAACTTGTCTATCATCCCCATCTCATTACCTCCTCAATGCGGCTCCGCTATGCCCTGAACCCAGACTATGAACAGATGGGCGAGAATCAGCGCGGTCACAATCACAGGCAGGATGAACACGTGAAGGAAGTACATTCTGACGACGGTCTGTGCAGACAGGGTCGTGCCGGCGAACAGGGCTTTGGCCACCCAACTCCCAATCAACGGAGTCGAGTTGGCCATGTTGATGCCAATGGTAGCCGCGCCGAATGCGAGACTGTCCCAAGGCAGCAGGTAACCCGAATAGCCGAAGAAAATGGTGAAGAACATCAAGGCGACCCCTATTAGCCAGTTCAACTCCCGGGGGTTGCGGTAGGCGCCGGTGAAGTATACTCTGCACATATGCAGGAACACCGATGCCACCATGAAGTGAGTACCCCAGTGGTGAATCGATCTCATGATGTAACCGAACGGCAATTCAACCATGATGAATTCCATGCTCAGGTAGGCCGGCGAAGGGGTGCCGTCGCCCCCCGGGACATAGTAGAGGCCGAGGACCGTCCCCGAGATCACTAGGATGACAAACGCGAGGAACGAAATCCCACCGAGGCAGTACAGAGGGTACCAGTACCAGATTATCCGCAGTTTGTACTTCTCCGCGTGGGTCAGGGGCATCTGCCTGTGCATGTGGTGGTAGGAGTCTCTGCTCATACCCCAGTAATCTTGGATCCTGAACCGCGTGTCTAGCCACGAGAAGGCCCAGAGGAAAGCCTTCTCGGCGAGGCCCATACTGCCTGCACTGCTTTCCACTGCACGCAGGATATCGGTTCTAGGCATGTCATCCCTCTCCTTGCGAAGCGTGAATGCGACTATGACGACCACAATCGCGATGAACAGCCACAAGAACCAGAATTGAATCATCTTACCACCCTACGCACAATACGTGTACCAATCCTTGAAGTCGTCCAGAGCCTCGATGATATCCCCTTTCAATTCGAAGGGAATCAGGGGCATCCCGACCGGAGCGGGCCCCCCA
This sequence comes from Candidatus Thalassarchaeum betae, assembly GCA_022448665.1. Lineage (GTDB taxonomy): Archaea > Thermoplasmatota > Poseidoniia > Poseidoniales > Thalassarchaeaceae > Thalassarchaeum. Next base: position 76,074 of record JAKUUO010000004.1, read on the forward strand.
GTGCGTCTTATCCCAATATAGTCGAACTCAGTGCCGTCTGTTCTGTTCCGATTCCTATTCTTCTCAATCACAGTCGGGTCGTACCGGCTCGAGTGGCAGATGCAGAACAGTTTGTTCCCTCCTGCATCGACCCCTCCTGGGAACCACTGGTCGCTGGTGAAGTCGTTGGCCACCAGTTGCCACCCTGGTATACAACAAAGGTGTGGGCATCTGGAGAATATGATGATCATGTTGTCGTGAATCGATAGTAGTTCGTAAGCCGGATCCTCATCCACCTCATATCCCGAGCCGATGTAGGCCCCGCTCTCGTTGTATCCGTCTAGGAACTGGAAGCGAGGCTTGTTCTCGACTAGGGCGGCCTGTGCATTCTCGGTGTGGGGGACGTACATGACATTCACAGGCAGTCCCGACCAAACACCAGAGGCGCCCGACATTCCGGTCGAAGAGGAAGCGGCGGCGTCGACGAAGGACTGGAATGACATAGGCTCTAGGTGCTTGTCGCCGTACCATACCGTGTCCTCAGCACCGCTAGGGACCCAGAAACGGACAGATGTGTCTCCCCCGTCAGCGCCGGATTGGCCCATCAGCAGGGAGGCGAATCCAACGGCCCCCAGACTGGCCATGGTGATGACTCCAGCGGCAGTGTTGAACGAGTGTCGCATGAATTCCCTGCGGTCTATCAACTTGGGCGATTCGCCGAGCTCTTCCTCAGCACCTGGGACGGGACGAAGTCTGAATCTCCTCGCCATGTTCACACCTCGTAATCCTTCCACCCTTCAGGGTCGTTCGGAGTGATGTATTTGTTGCCCCGATGCTTGACAATCAATACATCGGGCAAGACGTACTTGAGGTAGACTATCCCGAGGATGATTACGGTCAGGAAGGTCATCCCCATGCTGAATGACAGGATTTGCTGATCCCACCCCTTGAACAGGCCATAGGTCAGGGAGCCGGCCCAGAAGAGGGTCCACAGAACTCCCCATAAGGCGAGCAGAATCACGAGTATCGATTCGCCAGAGGGCGAAATCGTAGCTCTGACTACCGTGCCCGGCAGGGGGTGGTTGAAGACCCCGTGGTCCAAGGCCGCATTGTATGCATCCTCTGAGAGGCTGACATCCTCGAGCGCAGCGCGAGCATCGTCTAGACTGACCTCCCCGGACTTGACCTGCTTGAGCAGCCTCATCACGATATCGTCCTTCACAGTTGATCACCTCTGCGTAGGTGTTTGATTCGCAGTTTCAGCAGGTTGCTGCGTCCGGAGTAGTGCCGAGAGAAGCCGTAGCGTAGGAAGAGGCCGCAGAACAGCAGCACGATCATGACCGCGGCGAAGCCGAGCAGACCCAGCCAATGGGCCAAGAGGCCCGCTCCCATTTCGTGGATGTCGACTCCGTGGCCGATGGGGGCTGGCGGCTCGATATCTCCGTCTCCTGAGAATATGACTCTAGTCCTGCCGTCATCATCTCCCTCGTCTATCGATGCGGAGAGCCTGTTCCACCTGTCGAGGTCAGAGGGTGCCATGTCACCGTTGACCGAGTTTCCGGCAAGCCAGAAGGTCACTTCCCCCTCACCAGCAGAGGGAGCTGTCCAAGCGATGAGCCATGACCTGTCCTCCGTCTTCGAGCCAGCATTGGTGTGAGTCAAAGTCGCTTGGTCGCCTTCCCAGTTCTGAACTAGGCCCTCGAAATCGTCTCCGGCTGCCAGAGTGCCGGCGCTGACAAGCATGGAGAATCCTCCGGTATTGGAGGCAGCATCGATTTCGGGCCCTCCGATGAGTTGTATCCTCAGTGGATATTCAATCCCTGCTTCGTAGTGGTAGGGTAGCCCGTCTATGAGGACCGTGACCGAATTGTCGGACAATTCGTTGTGGCAGGTGCAGCCGGCCAAGGGGACTTCCCCCTTCTCATCGGCATCACCTCCGATACCAGTTGGCCACCCTTGCGCACCGCCCGTTGCGAACAGGGCAATTACTCCCAACACGAGCAGTCTTTTCGAGTATGCACTTACCCTGCTCACACTAACACCTCAAGGGACATGTCTACCCACCTTGAATAGGGATATTAACGTTCCAGTTTGGCCTCTTCGCGAGGCTCCGATGAGACCCCCCTAATGATTCTCATTAGAAAATCGCGAAACCTCAAACGGGACCCTGCTCAGGCTCACTTATGACGGGCCCAAACTGGCGCAATGTGTATCGGCTCTCAGATGAGCAGCTGGCACAGCTCGAACAGGCCGAGCAGTGCATGGAGATGCTTGATATCAGTAAGGCTGAAACGATACTGATGACATTGCTGGAACGAGATTCAGATTGCGTTCCGGTTTTGAACAACCTAGGGCACATGCATGGCCGCTATCTGTCAGATTTTGAGAAGGCGGTTGAGTACTATGACAGAGTGCTGGAGATTGAGCCCGACAATGCTTGGGCACGTGACGAGAGGCGGCGATATCAGCGATATCTCACCTATGACTGAAGCACATTCTAAACGGCCCCCGCTGCGAGAGGAGCCTCATGGACGAAGGGGCCATACTGATAGCGGGTGTCGGGGGCATCGGTTGCATATGGGCGGAGAGAGCTCATTCTAGGTGTCAGGATCTGTCGGACCTGCTGCTAATCGATGCCGACGAGAACTCGTTCGCGGGAGCTCCTGCGGCCCACTGCCTTCATCTTGACGCAGGCGGTGACGGCAGGGGCACTGCTGCCCTCCCTGCACTGGCTGCTCATCGCCTCAGGGATGGCCTGAACTCGATTAATCCACTTCTCGAGCAAGCCGAACTCATCATCATCATGACCGGTTTGGGAGGGGGAATGGGTTCCGGCGCATCAGCCGAGCTCGCTGCACTCTCGAAGGAAGCCGAATGCCTTGTCCTCACCATCGCCGGTCTGCCCTTCGCAGAGCAGCCCCTGAGGTCATCGATCGCCGAGGCCGCTATGCCAGCGTTAGAGGACAACTCCCACGTGTGCATCAGGGTGAGCATGGAGAGACTAGCTTGGCAGGCTCGCTACAGAGAGGCCGATTGGAGGACCGGCTCCGGTTGGATAGAAGAACTCATTGAGGGTCTGGTGACAACCCTCGCTAAGGTTGGCAAAATCAACCTAGACCTGATGGACTTGAGGACAGTAATCAACAGGCCTGGAAACGCCACGCTGATAGTAGGGACCGGAACTACGGAGAAACCAGAGCAGGTGGTCAGCAAGGCAAGTAGGTCGCCCCTCTCGGAACTCAGTGTCGACGGCGCCAAGGGCTGTATGATTCAAGTCGAAGGAGGGCCTGACATGACGCTGGGGCACTTGAATGAGGTGACCGAGGCCTTCGTGTCGACCCTAGACCCCGACTGTCAGGTGATTCTAGGTGCGAGGGCGAGTGATGAGATGGTGGGAAGAATCAGACTGGTTGCCGTGGTCAGCGGAATCTATTCAGGCCAAGTCGATTAAGGCAAACCCCCTCCTGAGGCCATGCCAAGATTGAACAAGGCAGCTAGGGGCAAGCGTCGCTGGGTAGGGTTAACCCTCGTCTCAGAGGCTGCTTCACGCAGTGATTGTGAGGACATTTTCGCAGAGTTGCTCAGAGGAATTGAGTGGAAGTTATACGATCTCGTTGTCGAAGATGACGGTTTGATCAAGGCAATAGTCAGAGTCGGATTGTCTGATTGGAAAGAGGCCAACGGTCGTCTGAACTCCCATGAGTTCTGTGAGACCGTCACGACTTCGGGAAAAATTAGACTCGTTCGCGGACGCCTCGGAATATCCCGGCCCCCACGCAGAAGCTGATTAGGCCACCCAACTCAGGGACTCCACCTCATCAACGATCTCCACCCCAGATTCGCAATACAGTATCAGGTGACCATCCTCTGTCAGGCCTACCGGTCGTACCGACAAGCCCGACCTAGAGACGTGAGTCCCATAGGATAGTGATTCTGACAGCCCCCTCCAAGAGATTCGCAACAACTCCTCGCGGGTGATAGGTGAGACGGAAGGGCGTTCCTCGAAAAGCGAGGCCACAGCGGCGTCCACCATCTCAAAGACCTCCGAGGCTCTAGAAGGGCCAATGACATCCTCCCAACCGGCGATGCGGATTCCATCCAATGAGCCGCCTTTCCTGTTCAAGCCGATTCCTACTTTGACCCGGGAATTCCCGGTTCCTCCTTCCAGCAATACTCCTCCGAGTTTCGCACCGCCATCGGTCAGGATGTCATTCGGCCACTTCACATTGCACCGGAGTGCATCGGACACGACTGCTCCTATTGCAGTCTGGGTCAGTCCCGGTGAGTATTCTTCCACCACGTTGGATGGTATCAACCAGGTGCACGCCAGATCCCCGGTCTCGGATTGCCATGAACTGCCTCTCCTGCCCCTGCCTGATATCTGGGAGAGGGACAGGACCCTCTGCCAACCAGGCTCCGATATCTTTTCGGCTTCATCCATGGTCGACCCGCATTCCTCTAGCACTATAGGGGGAGTTCCGGACCCCGGCCTCCAGTAGGATATGACTTCGAGACTCTCGTCAGCGATCCTTGAACTAGCGAGGAGTCTCGAGGACCACCCCTCAGACTTCCAACTCTCAGGGCTGCTTGGACTCGGGGGGTCGGTTCTGTGCAGCATCACCACGAGACAGTCATCCCTAACTGTGGCAGAACCCAATTCACCAAGTAACAGATCAGACCAACCCCCGTCAGCGAGGTCACTCAACGATGCTTCTTCGATAGCCTCGAGCACTGGCTCTCCCTCTCTGGGGGGGCTCAGATAGGGGAGATTCCAGACTATCAGAGAGGAGTCTTCTGGGATTGACCAACCATCCTCACCCGGTCCGCCTTCACTAACGTTGATGAGATTGGACAATCCAGCCTTGCTGGAATTGCCCATAGTAGCTGCTACTGCGAACGGGTTGACGTCGCAAGCCTCTACTTCCCACCCAAGCGTGGCCAATAGAATGGAGATTGCACCAGACCCGCAACCAATCTCCGTAGCTAGGCCACCATGCCGCCTTAATCCGAGCAGAGCTCCGGCCAATAGGTTCGTGTCCTCACGCGGAGGGTAGACAGTGTGAGGGATATCCAATTCCCATGAGCCAACACCCTTGACTTCAAACCCAGTAATGATCGAATCGGAGCCGATTTCATCCAGGCGTTCGCCCCCCACTCCCGACATCTGGCATCACGCACCGGTGGAATTCTGAAAACCTTTATTCGTGAATGCCCGGGATGACCCACTTGTCTTCCCGGCCCCCCGGGGGATAAAGGCCCAGCGTAGCCGAGGCGTTGCCTGGACCGAAACGTTTTTCAACCCCCCCCCAGTCCGGCAAAAGCCCAGCACTTGCTATGGGCCTGTAGCTTAGTCAGGTAGAGCGCCGGGCTTTTAACCCGGTGGCCGTGGGTTCGAATCCCATCAGGCCCGCCTGACAGCGCCTCAGGCCCACGGTTTTTGCCGGGTAGGGGGGCGACTATGGCAGTGAAGAGTTCCACGAAAAAGCGTCTGATGGAACTCGGAATCTCCGAGCAACACGCCCACAGGCTCGCTGACGATGCTAACATGGACACCATCAAGCGGATGACGGTCGACCAAGTCGCCAAGAAACTTGAACTCGAGACCGGCGACACCGATCTTGAGAATGTGATGGCCGTCATCAGGGAGCAGATGGCTTCCCGCAAGAGGAGCCGTACCGGCAGAGTCACCATCTCCCGCAAGGCCCTCTTGGACGCTGATATTCCTAAGGGGATTGACCGCTTCAACGTCCTCAACCACATCCTCGTCCCACACCATGAACTGGTCCCCCTAGAGGAGGAGGAGCAGACCCTGGCCCCATGGGGCTTACTGCAGAATCAACCTGATGGAGGTACCCGTCTGGCAAGGGAGTTGCTACCGAAGATTCTGATCACTGACCCTGCGGTCCAGGCCATTAAGGAGGCAGAGGAGACAGAGGATGACGAACTCCCAGCTGGATGGCTTACGAACAGGATAATACGTGTAGTCCGCCATAGCCGCTCAGCCGGCTCAAGCACCGCTTACAGGCTGATAGTAGAGACCACTTGAGGTGAGAAGATGAAAGAGATAGTTCAGAGTTATTTCAAGCAGAGAAGCCTCGTCAACCATCAGTTGATGTCCTACAATGACTGCATCCCTGCAGGGGATGGTCGACTCAGCAGGATGGAGAAAATAGTGCGCGGCATCCGCATAGGAACTGACGAGCCAGTCGAAGATCTCCCCGGAGGAGAGGAGGGGGGCGGATGCATCAAACTCGACGTTCTCGATAAGGAGATTATAGTCCGCCTGAAGAACATCAAATTAGGTAGGCCCACTATTCGCGAGGCCAATGGAGCAGAGCATCCAGCTACACCATTGGAGTGCCGCATTCGCAAACTGACTTACTTCTCGCCGGTGTACCTAGATTTCCGAATCCACCGCGACGACATACCTCCAGATACGCCCGACGGGGACCTCGGGTACATCGAGGAGGAGGGCGTGCATATCGGCAACCTGCCGATTATGGTCCGCTCTGCTAGGTGTAACGTGCACGCCGACCATATCGATGAGAACAGAAAACTCTCTCCCCAGACCTCGGTCGAGGATGCCGAGCACATAACACAACTACTGCGCAAATTCGGTGAGGACCCGCTCGACCCCGGCGGCTACTTCATCATCAACGGTACCGAGCGAGTCCTCATCTCAATGGAGGACCTAGCTCCAAACCGGGTCACCGTCGAGAAGAACAAGAAGTACGCGCATGAGACCGAGGTCGCCAAGATATTCTCCCAGAGGGACGGTGTGCGCAAGCCGATCAATGTCGAGAAGCGACGTGATGGCATGCTGATGGCCAAGATTCCCAGCGCTGGTACGACGGCCATCCCAGTAGTACTCCTGATACGCGCTCTAGGGATGGAGAACGACAAGGAGATATTCGCTTCGATTGCAGGGCCGGTAGAGGCGATGAAATACACTGTGGCCAACCTTAACGAAGTCAAGGACAACGATGAGTACGGCGTCGAAACGGAGGAGGAGGCAGTAGCCTGGCTGGAGAAGAAGTTCGCCGCCGGCCAGCAGAGGGAGTACCGCGAGTCTAGGATTCAGAATCTGCTGGACAAGGAACTCCTCCCTCATCTAGGATCCTCTGTGGAGCACCGTGAGAAGAAAGCAATCTTCCTGGGACGCATCGTGCGACAGGTGCTCGAGATGGCCATCACCAGCCGAGACCCGAACGACAAGGACCACTACGCCAACAAGCGCGTCCGTCTGGCTGGCGACCTCATGGAGGATCTGTTCCGAGTCAGCATGCAGCAACTCGCTCGAGATCTCAAATACCAGCTCGAGCGACACCACAACCGAAAGCGCGAACTGAAAATTAACTCATGCTTGCGCCCGGATGTCCTGACTTCCAAGATCATGCACGCACTCGCGACAGGAAACTGGGTAGGCGGGCGTTCCGGAGTAAGCCAACTGCTGGACCGAACTACCTACATCGCAGCTCTTTCACACATGCGCAGGGTCACAAGCCCCTTGGTTCGCAGCCAGCCCCACTTCGAGGCGCGTGACCTGCACCCTACCCACTGGGGCAGACTGTGCCCCAACGAGACCCCCGAGGGTCAGAACTGCGGCCTCGTGAAGAACGCGGCCCAGATGATTGACGTCTCCGAGGAAGTGCCCGAGGATGACGTCAAAGAACTCCTGATGGAGGCGGGTGTGGACTCATCTCCAGAACAGTGGGCCGATGGCTCTAGGATACACGTCAATGGGGATATCTTCGGCCTTCACAAGAGGCCAACCAAACTCGTCCAGCGTATCAAGCGAAGCAGACGCTCTGGCAGGCTTCGTCCAGAGGTCAGCATCCGGCACGATTCGGCTAATCGTGATGTCTTCATCAACACCGATAGAGGCAGGATGCTGCGTCCGCTACTGGTCATCGAGCATGGTAGTCTGAAACTCTCCAAGTTTCACCTAGATAGCTTGCGAACGGGCGATTTGACCTTCTCAGATCTAATCTCAACAGGAGTCGTCGAGTGGGTTGACGCCGAGGAGGAGGAGGACTTGCTGATAGCCCCTCGTCCATTCGACCTGCCGTCCACCTCTCCAAAACACGGTAGGCCAATCAATCCCGAGAAAGTTGAGTGGTTGAACCTAGGTGAGGAAGAGATATCGGAAGCCAAACTGAGGGTCGAGGTCCAACTCTCCAACGGCGATTCCGTCTATGAGGAGTTCAGCCGGCCTCTCAACTACTACCAAGAGAACATGGATGCACTCAGGAGGAAACAGAACAAGGACAACTCCGTCCTCGTCTACACTCACGTCGAGATCGACCCACAACTCATTCTTGGTGTGTGTGCTTCCCTTGTCCCCTACCCTGAGCACAACTCAACTCCCCGCGTCACTGGCGGGACGGCAATGGTCAAGCAGAGTCTAGGATTGCCCAGTGCCAACTTCCGTCTCCGCCCCGACACCCGCGCTCACATAATGCACTATCCTCAACAGTCGATAGTTGGAACGCGCGCTATGGAGTCGACCAATTTTAACAACCGTCCGGGCGGCCAGAATTTCGTCGTAGCCATCATGAGCCAGCACGGTTACAACATGCAAGACGCGGTCATCATGAATCGCGCATCTGTCGAACGCGCTCTCGCGCGTTCAGCCTTCATACGCACTTACAACGCCGAGAACAAGCGCTTCCCTGGTGGGCAGGAGGAGCGAATAGAGGTGCCAGGCACCGGCCTCGACGAAGTCAAGGGGCTGAAGCAATGGGACAGCTACTCCCATCTCGAGAGGGATGGCTTACCGGTTCCTGAGGAGTGGGTATCCACCCTAGACAAGTCCGAAAAGACAGTTCTGGTCGGCAAGACCAGCCCACCTCGTTTCCTCGAGGAGGCTCACGGCGCCTTCCTGCAAGCCCAAGAGAGGAGGGAGTCGTCGATGCTGGTGCGTCACGGCGAGGAAGGCTGGGTCGACAACGTGTTCGTAACAGAGTCACTTGACTCGGGTCGTCTGGTGAGGATTACACTCAGGACTAACAAGATTCCCGAACTCGGTGACAAGTTCGCTAGCCGTCACGGGCAGAAGGGTGTGATTGGCCGACTCGTCAACGAGGAGGACATGCCTTTCACAGTCGATGGCGTCATCCCCGACCTCCTGATCAACCCTCACGCAATCCCTTCGCGAATGACAGTCGCCCACGTGCTAGAGATGATCGGTGGCAAAGTTGGTTCTATGGAGGGTCGCAAAATTGACGGTACTGCCTTCACAGGAGAGAAGGAAGACTCCCTGCGAGCAGGACTCCTGCGAAACGGATTCAATCACACCGGTCGCGAGACCATGGTCAACGGCGAGACCGGTGAAGACTACACTGCCGACGTGTTCGCCGGTGTCATCTACTACCAGAGGCTGCACCATCTGGTCAGCAGCAAGCTGCACGCCCGTAGCCGTGGGCGCGTCCAGATATTGACTCGCCAACCGACCGAGGGTCGCGCCCGGCAGGGTGGACTGAGGTTCGGCGAGATGGAGCGCGACTGCCTGATATCCCACGGTGCGTCCATGGTCATCAAGGACAGGCTGTTGGACGAATCTGACGGCTGGAACCTGATGGTCTGTAACACATCAGGCTGCGGGCATATCGCCTACTACGACTGGAAGAGGAGGACCACGGTCTGCCCATATTGCGGGGACCGCTCAGACGTCCACACCGTTCAGACTTCCTACGCATTCAAGTTGCTGCTCGACGAGATGAAGAGTCTCGGTGTGGCTATGAGGCTGGAGCTGGGGGACCGAAGATGAGCGCGCGCGATGCAGCCAAGATCCCGAAGAGGATCGAGTCGATTAAGTTCGGTTTGTTGGACCCCAACGAGATTCGTAAGATGTCCGCTGTCGAAATCAAGACCGCTGACACCTACAAGGACGACGGGCACGCGTACAAGCAGGGGCTGATGGACCCCAAGATGGGAGTTATCGACCCCGGGATTCGCTGTGAGACCTGCGGCAACAAACACGAGGAGTGCCCAAGTCACTTCGGACACATCGCGCTGGAACTACCGATAATCCACATCGGCTTCACTAACCTCCTGAAGACATCGTTGAAATCAACCTGCAACACCTGTAGCAAGGTGCTTCTGCACAGTTCCGCTGAGACCCACCCCCTCGATCCTGAGAAGTCCGAGCAGGACTACTACAGGGACCGCGTCCATGACATCATGGTCAAGCACGGAGTCGGCTCCCGCGAGTTCAAGACCATCATCAAAGACATTGAGAAGGAGTGCGCCCACAAGAGGAGGGCCATCTGCATGCACTGTGGTGCTGAGCAAGGCAAGATAGTCCTGGACAAGCCTTCCACATTCAAGGAGAAGAAGGCCGACAAGGGGGAGCACAAACTCAACGCTAGGGATATCCGCGAGTGGCTAGAGAGGATTCCCGACGAGCACCTGATATTCCTCGGGATGGACAAGGACTCCAGCCGTCCCGAGTGGGTAATCATGAAGGTTCTTCCAGTACCTCCAATCACGGTCCGTCCCTCGATTACTCTCGACAGCGGTGACCGCTCCGAGGATGACCTAACTCACAAGTTAGTAGACGTCCTCAGAATCAACCAGCGTCTGCGTGAGAACCGCGACGCTGGCGCCCCTCAACTCATCGTCGAGGACCTCTGGGAACTGCTGCAGTACCACTGCACCACCTACTTCGACAACCAGACCAGCGGAATCCCTCCTGCTAGGCACCGCTCTGGACGACCCCTCAAAACCCTCGCCCAGCGACTGAAAGGCAAGGAGGGCCGGTTCCGGAGCAACCTCTCCGGCAAGCGCGTCAACTTCTGCGCGCGCACGGTGATTAGCCCCGACCCCAACCTTGGCATCAACGAGGTCGGTGTGCCGACAAAGACGGCTAAGGAGCTCACCGTGCCAATTAGGGTGACCAGCCGCAACCGCGAGCAGTTGCGACAGATGGTCATGCGTGGTCCCGATGTGCACCCCGGCGTCAACTACATCGTGCGCGGGGACACCTTCCGAGTGCGAATCACTGATAAAACCAAGTTCATCTGGTCCGGCTTCCGATGCCTTAACCCAGATTGCAATGCCGGCAGTGAGGACGAGCCTTATACCGGCTACCGGCCTGACCTCAACGAGGTTCTGCCTGCCCCGAACTTCCTACCCGGTCTTGAACTCAAGCGCCAGATGCGCCGGAACTCTATCGGCGAACTCGAGGAGGAGTGGGGCGTTGACTTGGAGGGGACAATCACCAATCTCAAGGGCGAGGACGACCGTGGCCGACCCCTGCCCGAGACCGACCCCAAGGCGGTAATCCACAACAGATGGAAGTGGGAACACTCCAACCCAGAAGACTACTTCCCCGACCATCTAGAAGTGTCTTGCCCGCACTGCGGCAGTCCCGAGATCGAGGATGAGTACGGCAACACACTCCAGACCGAGATCGAGGACAGGCTGAGCACGCTCGATAGGGACAACAACCCGAAGCCCGGCGTTATCGTCGAAAGGCATCTGATTGACGGTGATGTGGCGATATTCAACCGTCAACCCTCGCTTCACAGGATGTCCATGATGGTTCACGAAATTCGCGTCATGTCCGGCAAGACCTTCCGATTCAATCTGGCTGACTGCACACCGTACAACGCTGACTTCGATGGCGACGAGATGAACCTACACGTCATCCAGAGCGAGGAAGCGCGCGCAGAGGCCAAGATACTCATGCGCGTGCAGGAGCACATAATCACTCCTCGCTATGGAGGCAGTGTCATCGGAGGGATCCACGACCACATCTCCGGAGCCTATCTACTGACTCACGGCGACCGGATCCTACCCAAGAACCTGGTTCTGGAGATTCTCGGTGCCATCGGCTGGGACGGCGACCTCCCTGAAGAAGTCCAGAAGAACGGCACTGTGGGATACCGCGGGACCGACGTGTTGAGCCTCATTGTACCAGCCGGATTCAAGCTGCAGTACACCAGCCGCTCCGGTGACGAGGTCAATGTCTCCGAGGGTAACATCATCAGCGGCACCATAGACAAGCGCGGCATTGGCGCCGAGGACGGACGCCTCCTCGACGCGGTGGTCCAGACCCACGGCTCCGATGCCGGCGCTGAGTTCCTGAACAGGATGACCAAGATGACAATCGCGATATGCACCGCTATGGGATTCACCACTGGCATCGACGATGAGGACCTGCCACCAGAGGCAATCGCCGAGATCGCTGATATCAACCGTAGGGCCAGTGACGAGGTTGACGCTGAGTTGGCGAAGTTCGGCAAGTCCGGCCGCGGTTACGAGGCTCGCCCAGGGAGGACCCCTCTGGAGACGCTCGAGGAGAATATCCTCCAAATCCTCGACCAAGGCAAGGCCGAGTCCGGAGAGGTGGCCAAGAACAACCTTGGCGACGATAACCCGGCCGTTATGATGGCTGTCTCCGGAGCCCGTGGCTCGATGGACAACCTCGCGATGATGGCCGGCTCCATCGGCCAGCCCAAGGTTCGTGGCAAACGCCTTGAGCGTGGTTATCAGGATCGCGTCCTAGCTCACTTCCCCCGCGGAGTGAAGGGCTCTCAGGAGAAGGGCTTCGTTTCTTCTTCGTTCAAGCGCGGACTGGAGCCGACCGAGTTCTTCATGCTCTCCGTGTCCGGCCGTGAGTCTCTCGTCGACACCGCTGTCAGAACCAGCAAGTCCGGCTACATGCAGCGCCGCCTCATCAACGCCATGGATGACCTAAAGGTCTCCGATGACGGGATGAACTCGGTGCGTAACACGGCGAACCGCATCATTCAGTTCGAGTACGGTGAGGACGGCATAGACCCCACTCGTAGTCGCAAGGGCTCCCCATTCGACGTCGTTCAGGTGCTCGACGACGCTCTCGGAGGTGAGGGCTGATGGTAGTCAAGAGCGCCACAAAGAAGAAGCTCATGGATCTCGGCATAGCCGAGGAATTCTCCCACAAGCTTGCCGATGACCGCAAGTGGGATGACGTGAAGATTCTCACTTCCGGGCAGATTGCGCAGATTTGTGGAATCGACTCGGGAACGGCCCAAGAGATATACACTGTGATGGAGGCCTCCGCCAAGCCGTCTAGGGCCGCTACGACTGAGAAGACCATTGTGCGGCGCAGGGCGGTCTCTAGGCGCCGCAAGAAGAAGGCTCTGCCCATGCAGGAATACGATCCGGAAGCTAAGATGAGGCAGATTCTTCGCAACTTGGACATCGATGACGAGATTTACCAGCAGCTGCAGGAACTCTCGATTGAGATGAATATCAACCTGACTCCGCGCATCCTCAACGACTTGACCGAAGGCGTCCGAGCTCGTGGCAGCAACAGTCTCAGCCGCGCTGATGCCGAGAAGGTGCTGATGACCGCAAGTACGTTCCTAGCCAAGGCCAGGGCCGACCCGTATGAGGCCGTTGGCATTACCACTGCCCAATCCATAGGGGAGCCGGGCACGCAGATGACGATGCGTACCTTCCACTACGCCGGAGTGGCCACCGTGAACGTGACTCAGGGTTTGCCCAGGATCATCGAGATCGTGGATGCCCGCAAGGTCCCTAAGACCCCGACCATGCTGATATATCTTGAAGAACTGAATTTGAAGGGTAAGCCGTTGAACACCAACGAGAAGGCGGTTCGCAAGCTCGCCGCCGGGATCGAGATGACCACCACTGGCGACATCGCAGCTATCGATGTCGAGATCACGCAGCGCCACATCAACCTGCAGCTCATCGCTTCCAACCTCAGACTCAAGGGCATGAATGGGGCCGAGGTCAGGGACAAGCTGTCCCGGGCTCTCCGGCTCTACATTCAGGCCGACAACGAGGACCGCCCGAAGGTCTTGACGATCATTCCGGGTGTCTCTAAGGAGGAGGATCTCGCTACCTTGGCTAGCGACCCCCCTACATACACCGCGCTCCTAGCACTTGAAGACAAGATCAAGAAACTGCGTCTGAAGGGCCTGCCCGATGTGATTCGCGCCAATGTTCAGGGCCCCAGCAGAGAGACTGGCGAGTACTACATCTCCACCATTGGCTCCAATCTGGCTAGGGTCAGTGAGTTTGCCGGAGTGGACAGAGGGAGGACCTACACCAACAATATCACCGAAATACACGGATATCTCGGAATCGAGGCTGCCAGGCAGGCTATAATCAACGAGATGTCCGACACGCTCGAGGGAGCCGGACTCGAGGTCGACATCCGCCATCTTCTGACTGTCTCGGACGTGATGACCAGCGAAGGAGCGGTCCGAGCGATAGGCAGGCACGGAGTCAGCGGCAGCAAGCACAGCATCCTCGCTCGCTCCGCCTTCGAGGTAACCGTAACCCACTTGCTTCAGGCCGGGGTCATCGGAGAGAGGGACGAGCTCAGAGGAGTCACCGAGAACATCATCGTAGGTCAACCCGTTGCACTCGGCACTGGAAGCGTCGACCTGTACTACATCCCTGAGAATGTTTGAATGAGGGCTGAAAATGGATTTGGCACGGCAACTCAAGCAGGGGCAGAACTCAGGCAGCATCCTTCTCGGTCAGAGACAGACGATGAGTGCATGCTCCAAGGGAGACGCTAAGTTGGTGTTGGTCGCCGCAAACTGCCCCGAGACCTACATCTCGGACCTTGCCGAGCGTCACCCCGATGTTCCTGTTCACAGGGTCGAGATGGTCAACCGCCAGCTGGGAGCGGCATGCGCCAAGCCATTCCCGGTGAGCGCACTGTGCATCCTCGACCCCGGACAGAGTGACCTACTAACTCTGACACACAATGTTTGATGAGGCCGCAGTTTCCGGCTAATCTGTCTCCTAATCGCTCCTGATGCGTTCGCTTCAAGTCCTATCTGCCACCGCTCGCAACGTGGATGGGGCAGTGCGCGACCTACTTGCCCTACGGGCTGTGCAGTTGCACCCCGCGAATAACATTCCAAAGGTCCATGGATTCAGGTGTATTGGCCTCGCTGAGAGAGTACCGGAACTAGACGAGGGGCCAGGCTCATCGGTACATGTGTGGCATGTACATTCAGACCTCCTTCCGATTTCGCCGACTGAGATTGAGAGGTGGAGCGTCGACGCCCCTGGGGGCAGGCATTGGATCCTCAGCGAACGCTCCTTTCCTGAAGACATACTGGACTCTGTCGATTCATCAGTGGACGTGGTCATATGGGGGCCTGAACGTATGGCCCGATGGATTGGAGAGGCCGTGCTTTCCGGAGACCTCGTTGCACATTCTCCGGACATAGAGTCCGAGACGGACACTGAGGTATCTACCTCTGGTGCTACAGAGCCGATCGGCCCGCGCAGGACCCTAAGGCCGCTCGTGGACCTCGACTCATGGCTGGTCCAACGCGGGTGGGAAGAGGTCAACACCACACCCGTCCTTATGTCAGCAAAACACTGGATTATCTCAGGCTCGCTCGTAGGTCCGGAAGACGAGAGGGAAAGCGCAGTCTGGCAGGTACTGGAGGACCCTTGGACTTCCAGCCTCTCAATCTACGATCCGGATGAGGAGCTCGACTATCCACCCAGACTCAGGGTGGTGAACCCCCAGGAAATGAGTTGGATGGATATACGGGAATTGCCACCGGAACTTCTCAGACTCCTGGATTCCCGCAAGCAAGGTGAGCCAGATTCCAATGATGGTCCGGTGAGGAGCATGATGCTGGAGTGGTGGAGGTTTAATTCGGAAACAGCAGAGCTCACTGAGTCGCCTGTGACTATACCGGGCTGGGTCATCGAAGTCGAGGGCGCGCCAACACAGGTACTGCATGCCCGTAATGGGAGGCGCTACGAATACGTATGAGTTAGTTCCGCCTGAGAGCCATCAACTCCTCGGTTGACAGAGTCCCCCCTGCCATCAACTTGGACATGAGGTCTGCCACCTCCAATTTCTCGGCGCCTCCAAAGTCCTCTTCTCTCTTCTCTCGCGAATCCATCGCCTTCATCATGTCTTGAATTGAGTGTACACAACGCAGTGAGACGATGTACTGGCTGTGCAGGGCGTCCGCCTCGCGCTTCGAATTGGTCAACCCCAGGTGTGCGGAATTGGCCTTCCCTCTGAGACGGTCAACCTCTTCGGACAACTCTACCATCAGGTCATGGGCCTCCTGAGCCTTCTTCACCGCTTTCTCAACGGTCTTGTGAGCATCCTCTTGGAGGCGCTCGGCATCCCTGACCGCGTCCTTGAGATAGCGTATATTTCCTTCGCCTTCGCCCTCACTCTTGGAAGCCTCCTTGAGGGCAATTGAGAGATATTTCATCTTCTTGTGATAATCTCTCTCCTTGTTACCTGGAAACCCTCCTGTCTCGTACTTCTTCTCAAGCCTCTCCATGTCTCCCTTGATTCTACTGGCGGAAGGGCGTTTGTCCCGCTTCCGCTGCTGAGGGACATCTTGCTGTTTTTGCTCCTCCAGTTTCGCTCGAAGTTTTTCCCTGATATCCTTCAGGCGATCCGAATGCTCGGCCCTGACGTCCTTGAGGTCCCTGACCATGAGGTTGACCTCATCGCGAACAGCCTTCTGGGTCTGGACTTCGGCGATGAGATCCTTTACTCGGCTATTCAACTCGTTCCTCTGATCGAGGTACTTCCTGACTTTGGAATTCCACTCATCGCGACCGTCGCGGCGCATGGATGATTTCCCATCAAGCGATTCGCATAGAGGCTGTAAGATATCACGAACTTCGCTGTATTCGATCACCATTGAAAGCCCTCTGCAGATTTTCCCGAACTTGAGTCCTCATTTAGGAATGGCGGATGCGAGCGAATCAGCTCAACTGTCATTCTCCCTGCGGGCAGCCATGGTCCCTTTCCTAGGGCCACCTCTTGTTACACCGAGCCTCATTCTCTTCTTCTTACCGCTTTGCTGGACCTTTGGATCGGTCTCTTTGGCATCGGACTTGGAACCGGTCAACTCAGAAAGTGTACCTGTATTGAGCAGGACTTCGAGTTCACTCGCATCGAGTGCGCCGCCGCTCTGGGCTCTGTCCTTGACATCTGACAGTCGAATGGGCTGGCCACGTCGCATAGTGATCTTCTGGTAGGCCTTAATCCGCCCCAGTCTTTTGCGAAGTGACTTGCTCTCGGAGCTGAGCGCATCGAGCTTCTTGTCTATCTTGTCGATTCTTCGACTGGTCTTGCGAACCTCCGAGCGAGAAATTTTCTCGGGCTCTATGTCTGACTGGCTCGACGCGTTATCAGTGCTACTCTTCTTGCTCCTGCGGGTCGAATCCAGTTTGGAGGTTATCTCTCGCATCTTCTGGACGTGTTTCACATACTTGTCGTGAGCGACCTCGGACTCCCTCTTCCTGACGATGGCGGCCTGTAGCTCGAAGAAGCGGCTGAAAGTATCGAGTTCTCGGGGCAGGGTCGGAACCACCGTCAAGTCATTATCGATAGTGGTCAATCGACGATGAGTCTCTTCTAGCCACTCGGACAGAACGTCGACGGGAGGTGGGATGCAGCTGTTGACGGAGTCCCGTTGCCCGCGGGACTCTTCGGCGGACTTCCTAGTGGAGTGGAACTGTTTGAGCAGACTCTTCCTCTCTCCATCCGCCGACTCGATCTCCCCTACGGCAACTCTCAGAGAGCGGACGATGTCGATTTGGTTCCGCCGCTCTTCCCTCAGTTCCCGGTGCTGCTGATTGACCGATTTCAAATCTCTCTCCATGTCGCCCTTGAGTTCATCGATGTCCTTGTGGTCCATTTCCTCCAGATCCTCAAAGAGGCCCGATTCCTTGCCCTCGCTCATTACCTCCCACCTCCTTTGGAAGCGCCTTTGGATTTAGACTTCGACTTACGAGCGAAGGAGGAGCGACCACCTTTGGAGACTATACGGTTCGTAGCCAAAAGGTCGGGAAAGCCCCCGCCCAGTTCTCCGAATCCATCGGACATCCTCCTCTCCCAGTGAGAAATCGCCGAATCAGACTGCGCTAGTAGTTCCTTGGCTCGATCCAACTGTCTGCGAATCTCACGTAGTTCGGCCCCCATTATCATCTTCTTCTCATGTAGAGGCTGAGCCTTCTCGACCTTCTCCAGCATCTCTCTGTGGGCTTTGTCCGCCTCTTGGTAGAGTGAACTCATTTCACCCCGGGAGTCGATGTAATTGGTCACCTCTGGATTGGCATCGCGTCTGGACTTCAGCCACATCTCATTGGCTTCCAGTAACTTCTTTCGACGGTCCAGCATCTTTCTCTCCGCACGATGGTCGAGCGCTGAAGTCTGAATCTTCTCCTCGATATCCTGCAGTTCTTCGAACAATTTCTCCTTCTTCCAGTTGGGATCGAGATTGATCATTCCGTCGCCTTCAGCAAGGACGTCTCGGGCATGCTTGACATCTTTCAGTAGCGCTGCGGCCCCTTTCTGAGCGACGTTGCGGCGCTCTTTGAGTTGGGCCACTTGGTCATTGGCCAGACGGTGGGATTTGATCGTCCTCTGTACCTTCGGCTCTAATGCCTCCTCCTCGGCCTCAAGGTTGCGAATGACGTTAGGCAACTCGTCCTTCAGCACCTGCCTCCTCATTAGCAGCGCTTGCGCCATCTCTTCTGGCGTCACTGCCAGCAGTGCCTCAGTGTCCATGGCATCCGGGGCACAAGAGAGTCCGCATTAAAGGTCACTATGTGACCTTGGAAAGGGGTTTGATTCATACGGGCACCTATTCCGAGGTATTGCTAATGGGCTTAGGCTCCGCCGTGGTAGTAACACGAAAATTCGCCGTCTTCATGCTTGCATTGACCCTCCTGTCTACCGCAGCGTTCGCCGAAGACAGCGAGAAGAGGTTCACCCCGGCGGGTGCGACAGACGTCGCAGTGGTGGGGGAACCAGTCCACGTTGGGGACGAACTCACCGCCTCTATACTGGTTCACAACCAAGGTTCAGAAATAGGCTCGGTCAGATTAGTTCTGAACGATTCAAATGGGCTATCCCTGTCTCAAGGGGAGTATGTTGCGATCAGCCCAGGATCCAGCCGTGAGGTCTCAGCTTCCTTGGTTCCCACCTCAGCTGGTACTACGAGTATGGGTTGGGAGATTGTGAGCGACGACGGCGGGGTCTCCTCGCAACTTCAGGGCTCTTTGGAGCTGCTTGTCTATGAAGCGCAGTCTCTGGACCTGAATTTCGGCGAGGTCGACTGGACTTTAGCAGGTGGCCTGCATTCACAAATATCGGTGGCTCTGTCCGCTGGAGATTCCAGAGACGTGAACATCTCTATCTCTTTGGGATTCCAGGGGGTCGACAATGAGGTCCAGAGATTCACTGTCACACTCGATCCGGGCCTAAGAGAGATCTCTCTCGACCTAGGGGGGCCGCAAGCCGACAGCCTCTCAGTGACCATCGAGCCACGAGGGTGGATGACCTCCAACTCGGCTGCGAACCTCACTTGGCAGGTTGACTTGGCTGCCCCTTCGATATCGCCGTCCGTCGAACTCGGTCCGCTAGATCCGGAGAAACCCAATCCCGGCCAATCCGTGAGCCTGCCCTATTGGCTGAACAACTCAGGGGACGCCAAGACTCTACCGGGGGAGCTCAGAGTCGTTAGAACCTCAAATGGTATGCTGCTCGCTGAGAGGACCGTGTCCTCCGTCTCAGCAAACGGTTCCTCGTCGGGCACCGTGGAGATAGGCCTGTGGCCCGATTCCCAGATCATCGAAGTCGAAGTCATCTGGTTCATGGAAGACTCCGCAGTCTCCGAGTCGCTGTCTGTTGAATCCTCGGGTCAGGGTGGTGGTGGACTTACTCTTCCCTTTGACATCATGGCAGCCTTCTACGGCGCCCTGTCTGGCTTCGCTGTAGTGCTCGTCGGCATCATCGCGTGGCGAACCGTCTCAGAGAGGACTCCCAGCACCGAAGGAGGGGAGGGCAAGGTGCTCAGGGACTCTCGAATAACTCGCAGATTAGAGAATGCCCCATCGAAGAGAGAGGTTCTGTGCCCGAGTTGCGAGCAGCGACTCAATATTCCCTCTGAGCACACCGGGACGGTCCGCTGCCCGGCCTGCACGACGCAGTTCTCCACGGAAACCGATTATGATGATTCAACTGTCCAGCCTCTAACCGATCCTCTTCCGCAGAATCCAGAATCTTCCGAGACTCCACCGGATCCCGAGCCTGCTCCTTGGTGGCCAGTAGCAAGATCCACTGAGGAGATTCTATCTTGCCCGGAGTGCGACCAGAGGCTGCGGATTCCGCTTGAGCGCAGACCCGTCCACTCCAGATGCCCGGCATGCAGGACCGAATTCATGGCCGAATTAGGATGAAGGTGAAATCATGGCTGAGTTGAGTGAGTTTGAGGAGATGTACCTCAAACGTCTCTTCGAGGCCCATGTTGACAAGCCCGACGCCATTGTCAAGACCACTCAACTCGCAGAGATGATGGATGTCAGCCCCGCATCCACTACAGAGATGATTCAGCGTCTGGCAGGCCGTGACTTGGTCACCCATATCCCATACAAGGGATGCCGTTTGACACCCGATGGGTTCCAGCGAGCTGCTAGGATAAAACGCCGAGAGGGATTGATAGAGATATTATTGACCGAGGTCATAGGCTTCACGGGTGATGTCTCCGCGGCTGCATGCAAGATGGAGCACGCCATAGACAAGGAGCTCGAAGCCGCGCTCGACAAGATGCTCGGCTATCCAGAGAGAACCCCCAGTGGTGAGAGGATACCACTGATCGAGAGGAGGGTGGAACCAATCAGGAGCGGATACCTCCTGCCGCTCTCGGCCCTTCCCGCAGGCTCCTCGGCAACCGTCGAGATGCTTGTAATGGAAGCCACTGACGCGCGCACACTGGAGGTAGCAGGGCTCGGTATCGGCGCTGAGATACAATCCACTGATGACGGTATAGTTTGCAACGGTTCCCTATTGGAGATGTCCAAGCCACTGTCACTGCGCATACTGGCTAGGACGAAGGATATGTGACTATGATGGATGAGCATGGAGATACCGACGATCTTGATAGCCTCGCGGAAGCCTTGGATGAATCAGTACCCCCTGCTCCTGAAATGCCCCCATCTCCAATCTCCCGGGCGACTCAGCCCAGGGATGCAGGCGAGAGGTTGGAGAAGCTGAGGAGCCACGAGTCCATGCTGCTGGGAGTAGACAGGCTCCTGATAAGCGACGGTGCTAGACTGGTGCTGTTCCTGCCATTGCTGGTCATAGTGCTGTATGGGCTGGCACAGTCATTTACCAACTCGAACCCACAGTGGTGGGTCAAACACGTCGAGGATGCTGCAGGCGGCTTGCCGATGTCGACTGGAATCTACGTCATGTCGCTACTCATGCTGGTGGCGGACATCACCTTACTGCTCATCTTGCTGAGACTGATGGTGGTAACCAGGAAGATATTCCGGCTTGAGGCAGAGGCCCTGACGACTGCTGGCATGACCTTCAACAGCGCTCACGGCTACACTGAGATGCGAGCCACCATGGACGGTGCCACACGACAACTCGGCGTCACCACTGCTCTGATGGTTCTAGCCGCCACCCTACTTGCAACCAGCCTGTGGTTCACCGAGGAGGTCGTTGACACGCCTATCCTCCTCGCGTTTTCCACCGGAGCGCTGCTTTCCGGGCACGGCGTTCATATGGTATCCGAACGCTCACGGTTCAACACCGCCGAGCCGTGGGGCATGCTCGAAGCATTCTACCCTCCTATCCATCCTGCCTTACTGGGACGGCCCTTCACCGATGTGATTCGTGCCCACATCGACCCACTGCTCGCTGTCAGAATTTCCGAGTACCTCCGTTCCGTAGAGTCAAAGATACACCAAGGTAGCAGCAGACGTGAGCTTCAGGAGATGTTGCTGCACCTGCTGTATCTAAGACGCTCCTCACTGATTGATGAGGAAGAGTTCAGGGTAGCACTCGAGCCGATGGTTGACCAGGCCACAGTCGTGGAGCTGTTCCGCCATCCAGAATTGGGAGAGGAGACTTGGGACAGGCTCCTCTCTCGCGCGCGAACTCAGTGCGCCCCCTTCTTCAGGCTCCACGACAGGATGCGCATGCGCAGTCAGTCTGGGCGTACTGGCGAAGGCATCTGGTTCGATGTGGGTATGGAGAACCTGATTGTGGGCCAGGCCAACTTGTTCGCCTTCGTACTGAACGAGGGGCATCAGCCGATGAATCTGATCCTGAGGGTCCAGACACCTGATTTCAGACCTCAGGAGTGCGTCTACCGCTTGATGGTCGACCCGTATTCCCCTGAGCCCGAATCTCTCATACCCATCCCGATAAGCGCGTCCTTGCCTCACGCGTTGTCCGCAACGAGGATAGTCTGGCAGAGCCTCCTGCCTTCGACCATGGGAGAGGCAACAGTCACCGTGAGGCTTGAGGATGAGGCAGGGAACCTAATCTCCGGGAGGGTGCTTACAGTCCAAGTCAGGTCGGACTTGTTCACTAGAATCAAAATGACGCTGGGGGCTCTGTTCATGGTAGGGGCTGCCATTGTCGTGCTGTCTCCCATCGTGCCCTTCGTACTCACTCTACTGGGTCTGTGACGACTCAGGTCCATTGAAAGGGGGGGCTTGTGTGGGCGTGCCGTGCCTGAAGATTCAGACAAGCCCGAGGATGACCTCAGGACACGACTCCATGCGATGGAGACCCGACTCAGGAGGATGCGGGAGCAGAGGAATGGGCACAATGAGAACAGCCGACGTGCAGCCGACTCCCGTAATTCCGTACAAGATCAAGCGCGAGAGCTGAGAGAACGGATCAAGGGGCGCATGGAGGAGCAGAAGGAGCTGCGCAACAGGGCCAAGGTGCATCAGGGGAAGCGGGACGAGATTCAGTCGCAGATGCGCGAACTCATCAGCCAGCGGCGTGGCAAGCGGGGCGAGGACGGCCTCAAACCCGTGGTCATCCAACTGTCTGAGACCCTCGGGGAGATCGACCGCATAGAGAACCGCATCATGACTGATGGCTCACTAACGCTCGCCAAGGAGAATGCTATGCTCAAGAGACTCAAGACGCTCATCGCCAAGCGCGAGGAGCTCTTACCGATAGCAGAGGAGTTCCAGATCATAGAGATTGACCTCGGCGACATGGAGGGCTCAATCCAACTGCTGAAGGCGGAGGCCGACGCTCAGCACAAGTCCATGTTGGAGGCCAACAAGGAGGCCGATGAGATCTGGGAGGAGATCAAGCCGATGCTTGAGGAGAGGGATTTCCTCCGAGCGGAGGGAGACAGACTCCACAATGCCTTCGTTGCTTCTCGAGAGGCAGCAGACAAGGTTCACTCGGGCATGAAGGCACTGCTCGATCAGGTCAATGAGATTCGAAACGAGATCAAGGCCCAGCAGGAGGAAAGAGAGCGTATCATCAAAGAGCACAACCAGTCGGTCAAAGACGCCCTGAAGACGCCTGACGAGGATGAACAACTCGCAACCTCACTGGCCGACCAGCTCCTTGAGCATGGCTCAATCACACTGGGCGGTGCTAGGAAGGGCGACGAGTCGTCCTCTCAACGAACGAGCAAGGAAAAGAAAAAACCGCGACGTCTCGGGACGACTAGGGGCAACAAGAATTAGGCTACGCGCCGCGATCTTGCATGCGAACATCGAGTTTGTCCATCTCGAGCCCGTCCATCGCCTTTCCAGCCATCATGGAGCTGGCCTCTGTCACCCTCTCCGGGTCGTTGAAGTGGTGAGTTGCTAGAACTATGGCCGAGGCGGTGGTCGCTGGATGCTCGGACTTGAAAATCCCAGAACCGACGAAAACGCCATCCATCCCGTGCCTCATCAGTAGCGCAGCATCGGCCGGCGTGGCGATCCCTCCCGCTGAGAAAGTGACGACTGGGAGTCTGCTCATTTCTCGAACCTCACCCATGATCTGCGCTATTGAATCATGGCATGCGTCCATGCTTCCGAACGGGGTGTTCTGAACCACCAATTCGTGCTCGGAAGACGACTCGATACGACGCCACCCATCGGAGATGGTGCGAGCGATGGTCTCGAACTCGGCATCATTGGCACTCTGCAGAAGACTGATCTCCTCAGCCACCAAACGGGCGTGTTGAACAGCGCTGACCACGTTGCCCGTCCCCGCCTCTCCCTTGGTTCGAATCATCGCCGCACCCTCCATGATGCGCCGGCACGCCTCTCCGAGGCTGATGCAGCCACAGACGAAGGGGATGGTGAAGTCGTTCTTTGCAATGTGGTAGAACGGATCAGCAGGTGTCAGGACCTCGCTCTCGTCGACCATGTCGACTCCGAGCGACTCCAGCACCCGTGCTTCCTCATCATGCCCTATCCGTGCCTTGGCCATCACCGGGATGCTGGTCGTGTCTATGATGGCGCGTATCAGGTCAGGATGGCTCATTCTGGCCACCCCTCCGTCTGATCGGATGTCCGCAGGGACCCTCTCAAGGGCCATCACCGCAGTAGCACCGGCGTCCTCGGCTATGTGCGCCTGCTCGGGCGTGACGACATCCATGATGACGCCGCCTTCCTGCATCTTGGCGAAACCGCGCTTGAGGAGCTCTGTGCCGTGACGCATCTTCTCGAGATCGACCAGTCGCGACATGCCTTATCCTCTTGGCATGTCCTCATGAACCTATGTCCGGCCCAGATAGAGGTCTAAGAATCAGCCAGAACCGGCGAGTCGCCTTCCGCGACGGGCAGGTCTGGGGCCTCGTCCTCGTTCCTGTCGAGCCACTCCATCTCCTCATCGGGCAGATCGGTGTCGGCGTAGATTGCGTCAACCGGGCACTCGGGCACACAGGCCGCGCAGTCGATGCACTCATCAGGGTCGATGACGAGATACTCATCGGCTTCGTGGAAGCACTCTACTGGGCAGACTGCGACGCAGTCTTGGTACTTGCATCGTACACACGCGCTGGTGACTACATGGGTCATGCAAAACCTCGTCCCTTGCGATGCGAAACCGAGTAATAAACTTGCTCGGAAACAAGGTGCAAACGCTACTCGATACCCAATATCGAACGTATCGTGTCGCCCATCACATCAGCCGGTTCACTACCTGGATACACCTCGATCTTGAACTGTCCTTTCGCTGTTGCACCAGTGTGCCCATCGGCAGCGAGCCTGACCTCTCCCTGAACCAGCTTCGACAATTCAACTCTGACGTGCATCACCTTCTCTGCGTCTATTCGCTTGGCAATCCCTTCCTTAATCAGACTCGCCAATGCAGCCTCGCCCAGCCTCGCTAGGGACTCCCCTGCCGCCTTTTTCTTACTGACTCGGGCCTGCATGATGGTCTGCGGAGACCCGTGCCATGACTTCCCCTTATCCATAGTCAATTCACAACCGTTCCCGGCCAGCCATCTCAGACTTTCCTCAAGCAGACTGAGATCGTCCACACCACTGGCGTGGATCCTCCAGGTCGCGCTGTGCAGTCCCATGCCGTCTGCATGGGTGAAGCACCCTTGAATACGACGATTGCGATATCGTCAAAGTCCCCCTGCGGGGCTTTGATTCAAATACTCGAGGCAGGTCGCACGGCCCGCATACGGGGTAGCCCCCGATAGACGAGGTCGTTGTCATGGCGAAGGGAGCAGCAGCAAGGGCAGCGGCACGCAAGCAGCGGGACAAGTGGAAGTCCAAGCGCTGGTACACAATCCGCGCACCCCGCCATCCATGGGCCTTCAAGGTCATCGGCGAGACAATAGCCGAGGACGAGGCGATGCTCATAGGCAGGAACTACGAGATTCTGCAGAACGAACTTGATGGTGACTTCTCGAAGATGCACGTGAAGGTGCAGTTCCGTATCACCAGTGTAGTCGGAGGTGACGCTCTTACTGAGTACATTGGTCACGAGATGCTGAAGGATCACATCCGCCGACAGGTCCGTCGCGATAGGGGCAAGGTCGATGACACTGTCGACATCGTCACCGAGGACGGCTTCTACGTGCGCGTCAAACCGCTGCTGATATCGAGGAACCGGATCAAGGGAAGCCAGAAGCAGGAGATGCGCACGCTGGCACGCGAAGTGATACTCAAGACCGGTGCCACTACCACTTGGATAGACTTGCAGAAGTCATCTCTAGACGGTACCTTAGAGGCTAAGATTAGGGAGGCGGTATCCAAAATTCAACCAGTGCGGGGCGTGATGATCAGACGCACTCAACTGATTCAGACCGGTGTCGTCACCCAGGACGGCCTGACGCTTGAGGAAATTCGAAATCAGGAGGAGGCCGAGAAAGAGGCTGCCGCCGAGCCCGAGGCCGAGGACTTGGATTCCGCTGAAGAGACAGAGTCCCCCGAACAGGAAGAGGAGTCAGAGGCCGAAGCCGAGGAGGATGCAACCGTGCCAGAGCCTGTCGAGGAAGCTGCTGCCGAGCCTGAAGCAGTCAGCGATGCGGTTGACTACTCTTCGATGACCGTGGCCCAGTTGAAGGACCTCCTCAGAGAGGCCGGCAAGACCGTATCCGGGAAGAAGGCCGAACTCATAGAGCGCCTGCAGGAGTGAGAACTGTGGCCCGCATCGCGGTGCTCTGCGGTACCGGGATGAGCGCGTTCGCATCCGAACTCGCTTCGATGCGAGGAGCGAACTCGGAAACCCTGCGGATAGACTCTGATTGGGGACAGGTTCCGGCTACGCTGGTGAGCGTCTCAGAGGGCGAGGTCCTAGTTATCGACCGCCACCACTCCGGTGATGGCAGCCGCACACCCCCTCACATGATCGAGCATCGAGCTAACATCCACGCGGCTGCCAGTTGCCAACCCGACCTAGTGGCGAGCATCAACTCGGTCGGCACAATGCGCGAGGACATGCCGCCTGGGACCATTGCAGTCGCGGGCGACGTCCTCGACCTCGCTGAGAGGCCTTGGACGTTCCATGACGATGACGCGTCACATGCTGACAGGACATCCTCCTTCGACTCAGCCGCCTCCGAAGCTTGTGGGAGAGCCATTGAGGTCAGTCAAGGATTAGCGCCGAGCGGGATAGTTGTGGCGCAGTGCATCGGTCCGCAGTTCGAGTCACCCTCGGAGATTGACGCCCTCGAGCGGCTCGGTGCGGACGTGGTCGGCATGACTCTCGGCCCTGAATCCCGATTGATGTCCGAACGGGGGATTCCTCATGTCGCACTCTCGTGTTGCTCCAACTGGGCTGCTGGAAGGACCCCGGGCTCTCCTGATGCTGCCATCGACCATGAAGCGGTCGATGTTGTGGCGGCCACCATGAGTGAGCGCGTCGGCGATTGCATGATGGCGCTTCTAGCCGAATTGGGTGATTAGTTGGACAGGGATCTAAAGATCGGCCTCGTTCTGATTGGGTGCGCCTTGCTCCTGTTCCCTTTGACGATGAATCTGATGCAGGAGCACGACGACGCGGTCAAGGAGCACGAGCGCGAGTGTGACATGGAGTACAGACTGCTGGTCCTCAATACCATCGAGTCTCCCGATCCCGTGTTGTGCGGGGAGCTGGAGGATGAAAAGGCGCGCAAGACGACGTACTTTCTGGGGTCGGTTGGACTGTTCGTGGTATCAGGAGTAGGCGGACTGGTCATGGTGCTGCCGTATGAGACCAGGGACCCCAAGCAGCCGCCACCGGGCAGGGAACTACGTTGATGGGTCTCCTTGCGCAGCATGACCCATGGCACGACCCGTTAGCGTAGACGACTGGATTGAGATTGAGGCGCGGAACAACCCCGACGGCTCCTGGATGACGATGATGTCCCGGGTGGCGGCGTTCCACCACAAGCACGCCTTCGCATCTGAGGAGAACCATGGCCATGACATGGGGTATCGCGTGGCGCTCACTGTCGAGGAACTTGGGGAGTTCGCCGCCGCGATAACCAAGGGAAAGCCAGATGAGGAGGCCGCCGAGGAACTGGCTGACCTGCTGATTCTGATACTCGGCCACTCGTTGGCGATGAAGATCGATCTGGAGTCCGAGTTTCACCGAAAGATGGACCGCATCATGCAGAGAGAGGCCCGCAGGGGCAAGCTAGGAATCCGCGTCACAGAGTACACCGACGAGTGAATCACAGGGTAGGGAAGAATATGAAGAAAATCAATCTGAAAGAGAAACTATCCAAGTTTTCGGACCATTGGTCTCCAAAGATTATAGCGGAGATGAACGACTATCAGTTCAAATTGGTCAAGATCAAGGGCGATTTTGTATGGCATAATCATGCGGATACCGATGAGGCGTTCATCGTAGTCGAGGGCAAGATGAAAATCGAGTTCGAGAATGAGACTGTGGAGTTGAACGAGGGTGAGATGTATGTGGTTCCAAAGGGGGTCGAGCACAAACCATGCGCTGAAACTGAGTGCAAAATAATGCTCGTCGAACCTCGTGGAGTTGTAAATACGGGCAACACTGAAGGTGATCTAACTGCCTCTAACGACGTATGGGTATAGGCTAGGGACTGGTTTAGGACTTGGTCCAGACCGAGTACGTCGACTCGTGTTCGTTGCCACTATCTGCTTTCAGCCGCTCGACGATCTCTTCAGACCATCCACTGCGTTCCCAGGAGGGGAAGCAGACCTCGCCGCTGCCGGTGGTGTGCACTGTGGTCACGTGAATCTCGTCCACCCTGTCGAGAAACATCTCGTAGACCTGCGCTCCACCGATGACCCAGCACTCCTCGCTGCCTTCTGCGAAGGCCAACTCGATTGCGCGGCCTACGTACAGGGCGGTCTCGGCTCCCTCAGCCTGCCAGTTCGTATCTCGCGACATCACGATGTTGACGCGCTCGGGAAGAGGTCTGAACGAGTTGGGAAGCGAGTCCCATGTCTTCCTGCCCATGATGACTGAGTTGAAGCCGTCACCTTCGGTGAGCCGCTTGAACCGGGCCATGTCGCTGGCCAGATTCCACGGAAGCCGGTTGCCCGTGCCGATGAACCCCCCCTCGTCCATGGCTACAATCATCGCCATTTTCATCGGCTCACCTCAGACGGAAATCGGGGCAGAAATGTGAGGATGGTGGTTGTACTCCTCGATCTCTATGTGCTCGTGACGGAAGTCGTCGATCGAAGTCACTGTAGGGTCGAGCCTGAGGATCGGCAGTTCGAGTGGTACCCGTGTGATCTGTAGCCTCGCCTGCTCGAGGTGGTTGAGGTACAGGTGACAGTCCCCACCGGTCCAGACGAACTCGCCTGGAACGAGTCCGCACACCTGTGCCATCATGCAGGTCAGCAGGCTGTAGGAGGAGATGTTGAACGGCACCCCTAGGAAGGCGTCAGCGCTCCTCTGGTAAAGCTGGCAGGAGAGCTTGCCGTCGTTGACATAGAACTGGAAAAAGGCGTGGCACGGCATCAGCGCCATCTCATCAAGCTCACCGACATTCCAAGCCGACACAATAATCCGACGGCTGTTGGGGTTGTTGCGAATCAGGTCGATGGCATTCTCTATCTGGTCGACTACCCTCCCGTCATCAGCCTCCCACTTGCGCCACTGCTTGCCGTACACGGGCCCGAGATCACCCTCTTCGTCGGCCCACTCGTTCCAGATTCTGACCTTGTTGTCCTGCAGGTATCCCACGTTGGTGTCGCCCGAGAGGAACCACAGGAGTTCGTGGATGATGCTCGGCCAGTGCACCCTCTTCGTGGTCACGGCAGGGAAGCCGTCCGAGAGGTCGAAGCGCATTTGGTGGCCGAACACCGAGATGGTCCCAGTTCCTGTCCTGTCACCCTTCTCCTCCCCCTCACTGAGGATTCGACGCAAGAAATCGAGATATTGCTGCATAGGCTGTCTGACCTGCGCCTCGGTAGTCCATCAAGAATGCGGCAGCGTTTCTACTAAGGCGCGCTCGGCTCTTTGCCGTGCTAACACAAGACTTGATGATGAGTTCCGGTTGCCGGCAATCGTGTGGAAAAGGCGTATCGTCGGCCTGCTGATGGTCGCATTGCTGGTCATCCCATGCACTGCTCCTGCTGTAATCGGGGGTTGGGAGGAAGACAACTGGCTGGAGAACCTCATCGGGCCCGAGAGACTGGCTCACGGTGATGAGTTCGGTTGCCATGGCTATGAAGGGCTCGACATACAGGAAGAACACTCTGTCATCGAGGACTGCCGGGACTACCTGACTGCACTCACCAACGCCTCGCGCTGGGGCATGCAGCCAATCTCATTCGGGGTCCCGGGAGGGGAGCTCGACGTTTCTACTGCGACCGCGCTGATCGACGCCGGCTTCGAGATAGTCGGCGACAAGCTCACAGAGCAGCCCGAGGGCCTGGTCTCCGTTGTTCGCAATGGAGGCAGCCTCGAGAAGGGTATCGCCAACCAGTCACTGTTGGATTCGGCAGAAGAAGACAGCCTGGTCAGCATCTACTGGAGGGCTAGGGTGGACGATCTCAA
>JAKUUO010000040.1 GCA_022448665.1 Candidatus Thalassarchaeum betae
GCAGATCCGAGTGAATGGTCCGACTTCGATAACGATGAGATAGCGGATAACACCGATACGGACGACGATGACGACGGCTATCCTGATTCACTGGACGACGTCGCATTGGAAGCCACGCAGTCGCAGGATACCGACGGTGAATGAACAGGCAACAACGCCGACACCGACGATGACGGGGATGGTTGGCTCGACGATACCGAGTTGGCTTGCGGCAGTTGGGACTCTCTAAACCCGAGTTCGGTACCCGACGATAACGACGGCGATTGGATCTGTGACCTTTTGGACGACGACGATGACAACGACTCCTACACGGATTCCAGCGACGTCTTCCCATACGATTCATGCGCCGCAGTGGACTCCGATGGTGACGGATTGCCAGATTGGATTGTTCCGGACTGCAATACGACCCTCGTAGAAGACCCCGACGACGACGACGACGGCTACGAAGACGCCAATGATGCGTTCCCCGCAGATCCGAGTGAATGGTCCGACTTCGATAACGATGAGATAGCGGATAACACCGATACGGACGACGATGACGACGGAATCTCCGATGAATCCGATGAGTTCCCATACGATGCGTCTGAGTGGGCAGACAATGACGGTGACGGCATCGGTGACAACGCCGATAGCGACGACGACAATGACGGAGTCACCGATGACAACGACGCCTTCCCCAACGACGCCAGTGAAACCATTGACACAGATGGCGATGGGATTGGCGACAATGCTGACACGGATGACGATGGTGACGGCTACTCCGACGCAATCGAGGTGCAATGTAACTCAGGGCCTCTGAGCGCCAACTCGGTGCCGACGGACACCGACGGCGACGGAATCTGCGACGACATAGACGATGACAACACCGATGGTCCTGACTACGTCGATCCGGATGAAGGCGGAGGCATCCCAGGGTTCGGCCTAATCTCGGCTTTGGCCGTGCTCGCGCTTGCGGCTTTCGCTCGCAGAGCAGATTGAAGACGATTGGAACGAGTCAGCGAACTCACCAGATGATCGCATTTGCACCCCAGGCCAGCCCGCCGCCGAAGGCCACGGTGACCACGAGGTCGCCCGATTTTATCAGTCCCTCATCGCTCGCCTCGCGCAGAGCGATAGGCACACTGGCGCCGGCGGTGTTGCCGTACTTGTGCAGATTCGTGAACGTCTTGTCCATCGGCAGCCCGAGATTCTCCATACCAGCCTTGATGATGTTCAGATTCGCCTGATGAGCGATGATCAGAGAGACTTCGTCCAGCGAGCGACCGGTCCGCTCGAGAACGCCCCGGACCGCCTGCGGAAAAGCCTCGGTGGCGAAGTCCCACACAGCAGGCCCATCCATGTGGAAGTACTGGTCCCCGTCCTCGAAGCCCGGGGACGGAATCGGTTTCTTGACTCCGCCCGCCGGGATCACGATGACCTCAGCTCCGCCGCCGTCGGACATCATCCAGCTTCCGAGTAGACCCCTGTCTTCGCCTACCTCCTGCAGGACCGCTGCCCCGGCACCGTCGCCGAAGAGGACGCACGTCGTGCGATCCTCCCAGTTGAGAATTCTGCTGTAGACCTCGGCACCCACGACCAGCACGTTGTCGTACCCAGGGGTGCCGGCGAAACGCGCTCCTACATCGAGCGCCTGCACCCAGCCCGCACACACGGCGTTGATGTCGAAGGCGGCCGCCTTGGTGCAGCCGAGCTTGTGCTGGGTGATGCCCGCTGTCGAGGAGAGAGGGACGTCGGGCGAGGAGGTGGCGAGGATGAGCATGTCGACATCCCCCGGGCCGATGCCGGCCTCGTCCATGGCCTGCTTGCAGGCGATGACGGCGAGGTCGCTGGTGCAGACGTCTTCCGCGGCGATCCTGCGCTCCTTGATGCCGGTCTTGGTGGTTATCCACTCGTCACTGGTGTCGACTATCTCGGCCCAGTCGTCGTTGGTCATGACATCGGGTGGCACGTAAGCGCCCAATCCGACGATGCCCACGGGTGCCATATTGCCCCGCATCGCCCAAGAGCGGACTTTCACTCTTGCTGCATCAGTCGTGCTTGACACAGACGTTCATGGCCTCTGAGAAGAAGCCCAGACTCCACTTGCCGCCCTCACGGCCAACTCCGCTGTCCTTGACGCCTCCGAACGGGACGCGCAGGTCCCTGTGCAGCCAGGTGTTGACCCATACCATCCCCGTGTCGATGGCCTCGGAGACCCTCCTGCCCTTGTCGAGGTCACTCGTCCAGACGCTGCCGGCCAGTCCGTAGCGGGTGTTGTTGGCTATCGCCACAGCCTCGTCCTCGCTGCCGAACGGGTGGAGTGTGACGACAGGCCCGAAGATCTCCTCGGTAGAGCACCGCGAGTCCGGGCCTAGGCCCTCGATGACCGTGGGCGCCATCCAGTTGCCGCCCTCGAAACCGGATGGCAGACAGGGCGTGCCACCGGTCAGGAGGGTTCCCCCCTCCTGCTTGGCCAGCTCGACGTAACCCCGCACCTTCGCGAGATGGTCCTCTGAGATGAGCGCGCCGAGATCAGTCGTCTCGTCAGAAGGGTCACCGATCCGCATCGCCTCTACGGCATCCACGAAGCGGTCTCGGAACTCTGCGTAGACGGAGTCCTCGACCAGCACCCTCGAGCCGCACAGGCAGACCTGGCCCTGGTTGAGGAAGCCCGCTCGCACGACTCCGGCTACAGTCGAGTCCATGTCGCAGTCGGCGAACACTATGCTTGCGTTCTTACCGCCGAGCTCTAGGCTGAGCTTCTTGAACGCGGGAGCGGCCGATGCCGCCACTTTCTCTCCGGTCGACGTCCCGCCGGTGAAGGAGACGAGGTCCACGTCCGAGTGGGCGACCAGAGGCGCGCCAGCCCCCGCCCCATCGCCGTGGACTAGGTTGACCACGCCAGCAGGCAGGCCGACCTCGTCGATGACCCGCATCATCAGGTCGGCGGTCATCGGAGTCAGCTCGCTGGGTTTGCACACCACGGTGTTGCCCATGCCGATGGCGGGAGCTACCTTCCACGAGAGCAGATAGAGCGGCAGGTTCCACGGGGTGATCAGCGCACCAACGCCGACGGGCTTGTTGACCACGTAGTTGGTCGCGCTCGCCATCTCGAAGACCTCCCCCTCGTGCTCGCGAAGAATCCCGGCGAAGAAGCGGAAGTTCGACACCGAACGGTGGGCGTCCACCGTTCGGGCGAGTGAGATCGGCTTGCCGGTGTCACGGCTCTCTAGCGCAGCGATCTCCTCGTAGCGCGCTTCGAGGGCATCAGCGATGCGATCCAACCAGTCGGCGCGCTCTGAGTGGCTCAGCGCACCCCAAGCGGGCTGGGCTCCCCTCGCGGCATCGACAGCGGCATCGACATCGGACGCGTCAGAGAGTGGGATGCGGCAGATGTGCGAGCCCGTGGCGGGCTCGGGGTTGTCCATCCACTGCCCCCCGGAGTGAGTGAGGAACTGGCCGCCGATGTAGTTGCGCAAATCATCCATTCAGGAACCCTCCGCACTCTCGTTGGCGAACGGGTCGGAACGGGTCATCGCTGAAGTGTACTCCTTCCAGTCCAGGGTGAAACGGTCCCTGTCTGGGTCCCATTCGTCCCATGTGACGACGCTCTCGAGTTCCTCAAGATACTGCTGTGGCACTATCCCCGGCACGATGAACGCCTTCTGTCGATGGAGAGGGTAGGGATTGCGAAGGCGGATTCCCAGTACGCCGAGGACCGCTCTGGCTACGTACCAGGTCGCCTGGCTGTTCCAGCCGTGTGCGATCTTGATGACTATTCCGAGCCCCTTTGGCCAGTCTGGGTGTATGATCGAGAGTCCGAGCAGCCCGTCCGCGCCTTCCTTCGCGAGCAACTTCCCACGACCGGCCTTCAGGCAGGTCGAGTCGAGGCGATTGAAGCCGCCGACAAGGTCAGGATGACGGTTCATCGATTCCCAGATCCAGTCATCATCTTTCTCTCGGACGAGACCGGCGAACATCACTGCGAGCTCGTCCACGGTGTTGGAGACCGTTGGCAGGCCGCAGCCGTCCTTGGCGACTCTCTGCGGTTCCCAGTCGGGCTTGTCCATGATGCGGCGGAGCACATCGAGGTACATCGGGAACCAAGGCGCGCTGGGAAGGGTGTAGCCAGCTCGGTTGATTCCCATCCTGCGCAGCGCCTTGAGCATCGCAGCATGCTCTCCCGAGCAGGTGTGGAACCAGCGGCGGGGGCGCCTGACCTGACGGCCGAACTGGATGAGAGGGACGTCGAGGGGACACTGCATCAGCCCCCACTCGGACTCGGATAGCAGGGATTGCGCGGCAGCCACATGCTCGGTGTCGCCGTTGTGCGAGGAGCAGGCGATTGCCCGCTGCTCCCAGCTCAGGCCCTCGGCGGCCAGCGCCTCTTGGAAGGTCTTCATCATCAGCGGCTTCATCATCGAGCGCCCGTAGACCAGCACGTTGCCGCCGAAGGAGTGGACGATCTCTGTGCCGTGAGCCCAGGCGATTGCACCGTGGATGGTGTTCTCGGAGACGTCCATGCGACGGAAGTCGACCAGCGGCTCCCACTCCACGTCGCGCCCGGTGGCGATGCCGTCGTGCTGCTCGCCAAGCGGGTTCGTCGGGTAGATGGCGGAGCCCGGTCTGCCGGGCGCCACACTCGATGGCCTGCCGCTGTCTCCCTCACTCATCTCACACGCCTCCGTTGACGCGCGGTGCGACCTTGGTCATGAATGCCGTCATGTTCCTCTTGACGCGCTCGCTGTCGTGGTTGAAGAAGTCGAACCAGCACATCAGGCGGTCATCAGGGTGGAATCTCTCGAGGATCTGCTCGCTCACGCGCTTGACGTTTCCTATCACCGCATTGTCAGTCGCCCGCTCGACCTTCGCCGGGTCGATGGTTCCCTCCAGAGCGCTCCAGTAGGTCGAAAGCGCGGCTTTCGCCTCATCCATCGCCGCAGCGTCCTGCTCTTCTGGCGTGAGCCCCTCCTCATCGTTGACGAAGACCATGATGGTGCGCGGCATCATGCTTCGCTCCCATGGGCCGCCGTCAGGGTGGTAGTGCTGTCTGAACCTGTCGTGCGTCTCCTCAATGATGTGAGGCGGGGTTATGCTGAGGTTGAACACCTGGACTGGCCTGAGCTTGTTCACATCGGCCTGCAGTTTAGGGTCGTGGCTGCCGAGCACCAGGTTGAGCAGTTCCCTCCGCCACTCCTGGGGTATCGTCTTGATCTCTTCGAACTCGTAACGGCTCTCGATGGGCACCTCGTCCGGCTCTCCATCTAGCCCTCGGCATTCGACGGCGGCCTGCTGCACCATCCCCCAGTCCTCGTCGGATCGGAAGTTGGCCCGAGTCAGTACTGTGGGCCGAATCATGTCCGACGATACCACCTCGCCGTTCAGCAGCCGGAGGAATATCTCCGAGGCCTCGGCGAAGACCTGGCCGCGCAGGGCCGGCCAAGCGGCCACCTCGACCGCGTCGCGCGGGACGACGCCATAGGGGCGGGCCATGAACTCGAAGCGGCCGGCTGAGAAACCGACGTGCAGGCGGCGGGACTCATCCGGGTCGAGGCCGTGCAGTGTGAGAAACGATCCAACGCGCTCGGCTTGTGCGATCGGCCCGCCTGAGCCGAGGATCGACATCACCGCGCTGCCGACCTCCATCCGCTCGGTACGGGCGAACATCTGCCCTGCGACCTGGAAGAAGTCGGTGCAAAGCCCGACCTCACCGGGAAAGTGAGGCACGACGGGCCTGCTGTTGTGCTTCTGCACCTCCGTGGAGAGGTGCGCCTGAGCGACCCAGCCCACTCCGAAGCCGAGCTCGTCGGCGAGCTCCACTTGATCGAAGAAGCCGGTGAACATCTCGCTCTCGGATGGAGTGTAGCCGGAGGTGTCCGGCGTCTGAGAGATTGAGAAGAATATGTCAAAGCGCAAGCGCATCACCAATTAGATCGAACGCATTCTCCCGCCGTCGACTGCCAGACTGATGCCGCGGACGGCGCTGCTGCTTGGTAGGCACAGCCAGGTGACCGCAGCCGCAGTCTCGAGCGGGTCGATGAGCCGCTGGATGGGCACGCCGCTCATCCACTCGTCGCGCACGTCCTCGACTGGCCTGCCGGTGCTCTCGGATATCGAGGCGGCCAGCGAGCCGAGCCGGTCGGTGTCGGTGAAGCCGGGCATGATGTTGTTGATGGTCACGCACGCGGGCAGCTCGCGAGACAGCGATTTGGCCCACGAGGCCATCGCCCCGCGCAGAGTGTTCGAAAGACCGATGTTGTCGATCGGCTCGCGCACCGAGGTCGAGATGATGTTCACGATTCGCCCGGTGCCGGCTGCTTCCATCCCAGGAACAAGTGCCTGGGTGATTGTGTGAGCAGCGTGCAGGTGGCGGCGGAACGGGCCTTCGAACTCGTCCAGCGTGTTCTCCAGCAGCGGGCCTCCGGGTGGACCGCCTGAGTTGTTCACCAGAACATGTATGGTGCCCATGCCTGAGACGGCCTCGCGCACCGCATCTAGGTCCTCGAGATCCAGTGCGAGGGCCTCGTGCCCATCTCCGTGCATCTCAGCCACCAGCGAGTCGAGGTCGGCCGCAGAGCGGGCGCACGCGACTACGCGGGCACCCGCGCGAGCGAGCATCAGCGCGCAGGCGCGTCCGATGCCCTTCGAGGCACCGCAAACGAGCGCAGTTTTTCCGTCTAGGACGCCTTCGGCGAACGGGAATCCGTCATTGAGCAGTTCATCGTTCATATTCACACCTAATCCACGTAATGAGCGTACGTCTGGTCGCGCAGTTTCTGGTAAACCACCTCGAGCACCTCATCCGACGCATTGCGGAAGGTCGGGTGCTCGCTTTCACCTTGTGGTCGACGCATCTCGTCCCATCGGCCGTCCTCGTATGCCATCAATGCCTCCTTCATCAAGACCCCAGCCAATGCCAGTGTCTGGTAGCACAGATCCTCGTACGTCATGCCCCTCCTCACCGGTACTTCGCGCCTCAGCAGCATCTCACCGGTGTCTATGCCGTTGTCGCAGAAGTGGCATGTCGAACCGATCTTGATGTCGTGGTAGACCGACCACGCGGGTGAGGCTGAGCCCCTGCAATCGGGAAGGAAGCCCGGATGCGCGTTGATGACCCCGTCCTTTGGGTAGTCGAGGATCTCCCCACGGATAATCCGGGTGCCGCCGAAGACGATGAGATCGAGCTCCATGCCTTCGAGGTGAGGCATCACCTCGGGTGACCTGTGGATTGGGACGGTGACGAGCGGGATGCCGTTTTCGGCGGCTTGTTCAGCGATAGAGGGCGCTATCGGGTTGCCCTCGATGCGCTTGAGGAACTTCTCACGCTCCTCGTCGCCGACCGCCGAGTCCTCCTCGATTATGATCTCCGGGACATAGCCCCCTGAGAGAATCTGCCGCAACATCTCGCGGCCGTACGGATGCTCCTTCAGGAGCAAATAGGCGAATCTCGGCTTGGCCATGGTCCCCGTTTCGCGGAGGGGCCTTAGATACCCGTTATTTTCGGTCAGGGCGTAACCCTGCTTCTGTCGCGCGGGAACAGCACGACCTCGCGGACGTTGCCCGCCCCTGTCAGCACCATCAGCAGACGGGCGACTCCAAGCCCCCAGCCGGCGTGCGGGGGCGCGCCGTATCGAAAACCGTCTGTGTAGAAGGTGAAGTCGGCTGGCTCTAGGCCCATATTGCGCAGGTTCTCCTCGAGCACATCGACCCTGTGCTCGCGCTGGCCGCCGCTGGTCATCTCGTCTCGTCCGTAGTTGAGGTCGAAGCCGCGGCTGAGCTGGCCGCCCGAGGTGCCCTTTTCCTCCTCCTTGTGGTGGATGTAGAACGGCTTCATCGACATCGGCCAGCGTGGGATGAAGTGGAAGCCCGGGTACTGAGCTGCGATGATGTCGCAGTGATGGCTCTCGATGTCGTTTCCCCACTCGATTTCACCACCGCCCGCTTTGACGATCTCGATGGCATCGCAGTAAGGGATGCGCGGGAACGGCACGTTTGGAATCTCCACGGTCACAGGGTCTTGGCCCTGGCTGACCCGGTACTCGTTGACCACGTCTATGAGGTTCTGGTCATTGGCCGCCACCTCGCTCCAGATGTGATGGAGCATCCTCTCTTGCACGCCCATCACGTCCTCGTCGTCCATCCACGCGCCCTCGATGTCGAAGGAGATGAACTCATTCAAGTGGCGGTAGGTATCGTGCTTCTCGGCTCGGAATGCCGGGCCGATCTCGAAGACACGCTCGAGCCCACCGAGGACAGCCAGCTGCTTGTACAACTGAGGGCTCTGTGAGAGGTACGCGTCGGTCTCGAAGTACTTCATTGGGAACAGGTTGGTACCGCCTTCGGCGGCAGCGGCGATAATCTTCGGCGTGTTAATCTCCTGGAAACCCTCGGAGATGAGGTGGTCGCGGCCGTACTGCAGGACATTCCCTCGTAGTTGGAACATCGCGTTCACGTGCGCCCTGCGAAGGTCGAGGTGACGGTTGTCCAGCCTGACATCGAGTCCGACGTGGACATCGTCAATCACCCCTACCGGCAGGGGGGCTGCCGCATCGGCGAGTATGGCGCCTGTGGACACATTGACCTCGTATTCCGGGGAAGGGACAGGATCTCCTTCTGCGACCTTAGGGGGGCGCTTCTGGGCTACTGTGCCAGTGACTTGGATGGTCGACTCTCGGGTGGCCGACTGGATGGTGTTGAACAGCGTCTCGTCCATGTTGTCCCTCTTGAGGAAGGCCTGGATGTGGCCGGTGCCGTCACGCAGCATTAGGAAGCAAATCCCGCCTCGCCCGCGCACGGTCTCGGCGTAGCCGGCCACGGTGACCTCGGAGCCGACCATGTCCGCGCCGTTGGCAACGACCTGCCCGATGGTGTGGGAGCGGTAGGCCGTAGGCCTCCATCCGCTGCTGTCCCTCATGCCCCTCTCGTGTCGGGGCGGGGTTTTGAATGGTATCGGGCTCAGAGGCTCAATCATCCGACAATCGCTCGAGATAGGCCTCGTCGAGTTCGGGAGGGAAGGCCAGCCAGCGGATGAGCACGAAGTTCAGGAAGCCGAACACGCAGGTGTTGATCAGCCAAGCAATGTGGTGGTTGATGAGCCATCTCTCGATCATGAAGTACTCCGAGGTCGTGGTCACTGCGAGCAGAGCAGTGTAGCACCAGAATGCCCTATTCAGGCTGGTGGAGTAATTGAAGACCGACTTGAATGTGAATCTGTAGTGCATGTAGTGGGCTTCGACGTTCCCTATGATGCTGGATACCACCCAAGCCGCCACAGCCGTGTGAGCATCCCAGATGTTGACCCGGTAGAGCAACTCGTACAGGATGAATGCGAATGCCGAGTTGAAGCAACCCGTGACGTTGAATCTCATGAACTCGCGCAGCATCTTCCCCGAGGTCCAGCCGACATCGGCGACCCTGCCCTTGAATTCGCCTATCCAGCCCATGAGGAAACCACTCACTCTTCCTCGAGCCGCGCTGATCAGTCCGATTTCTGGTATTCGCTCAGGCGTATTGTCTCGCAGACCTGAATCTTGAATTCCTCGTAGAATGTGGACCGCCCGAGCCGCATCGCCTCGCCATGCTCGGCATTCCTGCGCCACTCGAGTTGTCCCTCCATCGTCTCGAACTCGACGATGGTGACCCTCTCGCCCTCCTCTGCGGTGAAGGTCTTGTGCGAGATGTA
>JAKUUO010000041.1 GCA_022448665.1 Candidatus Thalassarchaeum betae
AGACGACGACGGCGACGGTTACTCCGATGCGGACGAGACAGACTGTGGTTCCGACCCATTGAACGCCAACTCGGTACCAACGGACACCGATGGCGACGGAATCTGCGAAGTCAGGGACAATGACAACACCGATGGTCCCGACTACGTCGATCCGGATGAAGGCGGAAGCACCCCGGGGTTCGGACTGATCTCGGCTCTGGCCGTGCTCGCACTGGCGGCTCTCGCTAGAAGGGACTGATGGCGCCGACAGCAGGACTCGAACCTGCGACCTGTGGATTAACAGTCCACCGCTCCACCAACTAAGCTATGTCGGCCTGACTCGCGGCTTGCTCACACCTTCATCAAAGAATCGGATTACTCCCACTCGATTGTCCCGGGTGGTTTGTGAGTGATATCGTACACCACACGGTTCACCTGGCCCTTCAGGGAATTGGTGATCTCGGTGCTGATTCCAGCCAGCACATCGTGTGGAATCTCCGAGTATCTGGCGCTCATGCCGTCGAGGCTCGTCACTG
The DNA here is from genome assembly GCA_022448665.1 of Candidatus Thalassarchaeum betae. GTDB lineage: Archaea > Thermoplasmatota > Poseidoniia > Poseidoniales > Thalassarchaeaceae > Thalassarchaeum. Next base: position 516 of record JAKUUO010000041.1, read on the forward strand.
CTCTCACCACCACCGTCTCACCGTGCACGCGCACGTCGCCGTGCACCCCCACGCTCCTTACCGGAAGGAGGGCGGCGAAGTACTGCCAGGGCAGTTCGCACTTGCCATCGGCGGCCGCGGCCTGTAGATGCGTCTCGACGATGTGGCAGGCCTCGCGGCAGGCCTCAACCCTCTCAGGGGTAAGGTCCCCGAGGACTCGCACGGCGAGGCCCGGGCCGGGGAACGGCTGTCGCTCGCTGGAAGGGATCTCGAGCTTGCGCGCGATTTCACGTACCTCGTCCTTGTAGAACTCACGCAATGGCTCGACTATGATCAGATCGACGTCGTCCGGCAGGCCGCCGACGTTGTGGTGCGACTTGATGACGTCACGCTCGCCGCCGCCGGACTCAATCCAGTCCGGCGCGATAGTGCCCTGAACTAGGAACTTCGCACCGCACAGAGCCTGCTCATCCTCGAACACCCGAATGAACTGCTCGCCGATGACCTTGCGCTTGGCCTCGGGTTCGGTGATGCCTTTGAGGTGGTTGAAGAAGCGCTCTGAGGCGTCTACCACCTTGAGCTCGATGCCCATATCGGCGAACATCTCGGCGACCTCATCGGACTCGTGCTTGCGCATCAGGCCGGTGTCGACGTAGACGCAGTGAAGCAGGCTGCCGACCGCACGGTGGGCGAGGATTGCGGCTACCGTGCTGTCGATGCCCCCTGAGCAAGCGATAATCGCAGTGTCGCTGATCTGCGACTGGAGGGCCTCCACCGCCTCGTCAACCAGCATCTGAGTCTGCATCAAACCTCTCACTCTCTCAATGACTCGTCATCTGCGATGACTCTCGCGGTACGTGAATTGCGCCACTCGGAGAAATTGGCAGCGAGTTCGGCGTCGTTCATCGCCAGCATCTGAATAGCGAGTACTGCTGCGTTATCACCACGGTCGACGCCGACAGTGGCCACGGGCATCCCGGGAGGCATCTGGACAATAGAGAGGAGGCTGTCAAGTGGGACCTTGCCGCCCACTGGGACGCCGATGACGGGCAAGGTGGTCATCGCAGCGACCACACCTGGGAGGGCGGCTGCCATCCCGGCAATACCGATGAATATCTTGCATCCGTCGTCGATGGCCGAGGCGACGACGTCCTCGAGGTACTTGGGCGCGCGGTGGGCCGATGCGACCCTGACTTCGTGCGATATTCCAAATTCAGAGAGCACTGCCGTGCACTTGTCTGAAACAGGTAGGTCGGACTTCGATCCAAGTAGGATGCAGATGTCCATGCACTGCCGGGTCGTGGTCGGTTCAAATGCCTGCCGTCGCGAACCCGAGGGAGCATCACTCCTCTTCATCTAGGACAATCAACCTCGTTGGCCATTCCTGTCCATTCTGCTCGACCGGAGGCCTCGAGAGAACCTTCTGAACCTCCGTGTCGGCTGCCTTGGTCTCGAAGAACGGGTCTTGAACGAAACCAGATCGGTGCACGAACGTCAGCCCCAAGAAACGGATGTCATCGCGGCTGACGCCACCGATGGACAGGTGACCGTGTTCGCATCGGGCTCTGGCTATGGGCCCGGTGGTCCAATCCTCCGAAACCACATCCCAGCGTGGTCCAAGCAGGCCTGAGGAACTCCAGCCGGATGTCTCGATCGGCAGCAGCCATCGTGCAGGAGGGGTCGAAACGATGTCTTGTATCATCCCTATTGATCGGAGCCAGACGAGCCAGAACAGCAGATAGGAAATCCATCCGAGCAGAGGGTCCCACACAACGTGGAGGAGGAACAGCAGTGCAGCGAGTGCGAAGGTCTTCCAGTCAAGGGGCAGCGAGAACAGCCCGTCATCAGACATCGGCTGTTCGTTTCTAGCAATGTAGAGAGGGATCAAGATTAGGAGCCATGAGATAGCGAATAACGAGGCAGCGACCTCCCTGTCGTACGGTACCCTGTCTGGGAAGACCAGCGGGGCGGCGGTCATCGCAAGGAAGAACGGGGACCAAGCCAGAGGCAGGAGGATCGATGAACTGACGGGTTTGTGGCGTTGTCGTATCCACCCTCTGCCACCCTTCCTCGGAAAGCTGCTGGCCCAGGTGTCCGGAGGAGAAGCCTCTCCGGCCCTGAGGTCTGGAGGTTTCCCGCCCTGACTCAACTTCCACCAGCGAGACTCGCCGAGCAGCCAGTCGCCGTCCAGCCCCTGCTCCATGGCCTCCGCAAGGGTTGGCCGGTCTTCTCCGCTTCGGCGAGATCATTCGGGGCCGGGGTGTCTCAAAACGAGGTTTCGCGCCGCCCACACCTCGTCGACGCGGCGCACATCGGTGGTGTGCGGTGCGGTGGTGACAATCTCCGGGTCCTCCGAGAGGATCCTGTGTAAATCGGCAGCGAAACGGTCCATGACCTCCTTGGACTCGGTCTCGGTAGGCTCGATCATCAGGCACTCCGGGACGATCATCGGGAAATACAGGGTCGGGGCCATCACACCGTAGTCGAGCAGCCTCTTCGCTATGTCCCTGCCAGTCACCCCGACCGCGTCCTTTAGCGGGCTCATGGACAGGGTGAACTCGTGCATGACCACGTCTGCGGGCGCGCCGTCGAGCGGCATCGCGTGCATGGCTGCGGCCGCGTCTGCATCGGGGTTCATGATGCGGTGGCGCAGGTAGTTGGCGTTGAGTACCGCGTGCTCGCTCATCCTCTCCAACTCGCGCCCGTACCTGCGGTAGAACGCCCAAGCACGGACCACTGCACCGGAGTTGCCGTGCCACTGCTGGATCTTCCCTATGCTAGCATCACCGATGTCGCGCCAGTGGTACCAATAGCCATCACCGACCCCTTTGGGGTCGCCATCAGACCGCTCCCTCCGGTCTGCGACCGGAGAGGGCAGGAATGAGGCCAGATGCGACTTCACCCCGACCGGCCCGCTACCGGGGCCACCACCGCCGTGGGGCTGGCTGAAGGTCTTGTGAAGGTTGTAGTGGACGGCGTCGAAGCCCATCCTACCCGGATCGGTCTTACCGAGGATAGCGTTGAAGTTGGCGCCGTCATAGTACATCTGGCCGCCTGCGGCGTGGACTGCCTCGGCGGCCTCCACGATATCCGGCTCGAAGACCCCTAGCGTCGAGGGGTTGGTGATCATCATCGCAGCGGTGTCATCTCCGAGCGCTCCCCTCAATGCGTCGAGGTCGATGCGGCCGTCGGAACCACTCGGGATCTCGATGATGTCGTATCCGCACATGGCGGCTGAAGCCGGGTTGGTCCCGTGAGCGGAATCGGGTACGATGACCTTGTCACGGCCGCCCTCGCCGATGCTGCGATGGTACTCCTGTATGCAGCGCATCGCCGTGAGCTCTCCCTGCGCACCTGCAACCGGCTGGAGGGTGACCTCGTCCATGCCTGAGCAGATGGAGAGCATCTCCTGCATCTCGTAGAAGATAGCCAGAAGCCCCTGGATCTGGTGCTCGGGCTGCATGGGATGGATCCGGTCTATGCCCGGGAGCTGCACTATCCGCTCATTGAGTCTGGGATTGTGCTTCATCGTGCACGAGCCCAGAGGGTAGAACCCGGTGTCGATGCCGAAGTTGCGGTTGGACAGCCAAGTGTAGTGGCGCACCAACTCTGGCTCGCTGGCCTTGGGCCACGCCGGAGGCGATTTCCTGCGAAGGACCTCGGGGACCGTGGCCCAAGAGGCCTCGGCGCCCATTGTGGGCTCCGGCTGGGACCATCCAGCGCCGTCTGCGCCTCTGAACGCGAACAGGTCGCTCATGCTCCCGCCCCCCCTATCCAAGAGGACAGCCCTGCGACCAGAGCGTCGATGTCGGACTCGCTGGTGCGCTCGTCGGCACCGATGAGCAGGCAGGTGGACATTCCGTAGTCCGCCCACCACACGCCGAGGTCGAAGCCACCGAGCACCCCCTCGCCGTCCAAGTGCGCAAGAGCTTCGGACGCCTCGCCGGGAAGCTTGACTGCGAACTCGCGGAAGTTGCTCGCTTTGGGGTCAACCAGTTCGATGCCATCGATTGCTGTGACCGCTTTCTTCGTGGCCTCTGTCGCAGAAGCGACCCTCAGTGCCAGCCTCTCGAGCCCCTGGGGGCCGAGTAATGCCATGTGCATGGCCCCCATCAGTGCGATGAGCGTCTCGTTGGAGCAGATATTCGACGTCGCGCGGTGTCTGCGGATATGCTGCTCGCGTGTCGACAGCGTGAGTGTGAATGCGCGCTTGCCATCGACATCTCTCGTCAGCCCCACTATCCTGCCGGGCATCTGCCGGGTGTAATTCTGGCCGCAGGCGAATATGCCGTAGATCGGCCCGCCCGCAGTAGGCCCGATTCCGAAAGGCTGACCCTCCCCCACGACGATGTCCGCACCCCAGTTCCCGGGTGGCTCGACTATCCCGAGAGAGACTGCATCAACTCCGACGATGAGGGCCGTCTCGTCGCCGATGACCCCCTTGAGCTGCATCAGCCCCGGATCCAAAATCCCGAACGAGCTCGGCTGCTCGACGTATACCGCACAGCAACCAGCGGCGGAGGCAGCCGATTCCATGTCTATGTGGCCATCTCGCAGGTGCTCGAGCATCCTAATCTCGATTCCGCTCCCTTGGGTATAGTTGCGTATCACCTCGAGCCTGTGCGGAGGGACGAACATAGAGACGTAGACGATACTCTGCTGGCTGGCCTTGCGACCGTGGACCCTCACAGCGCATGTGATAGCCTCGGCCGCTGCGGTCGAGGAGTCGTACATCGAGACGTTCGCCACAGGCAGCCCGACGAGTTCACTGATCATGGTCTGGAACTCCCACATCGCCTGCAGCATGCCTTGGCTGACCTCAGGCTGGTAGGGAGTGTAGGAAGTCAGGAACTCACCGCGTGTGGCAAGCATGCTTACCATAGAGGGAACGTAATTCCGGGCTAGTCCTGCGGCGAGGAAGCTGGGCCTCTGGTCAAGGTTCACATTGGTGTTCAGCAATCGCTGGGCGTCGGCCCAGATCTCCTCCTCAGTCTGGGGCTCGCGCAGCGGCAGAGGGCCATTGCGGCGGATGGCTTCGGGTATGTTCGAGAACAGTTCGTCGATGGACTTCATGCCCATGCTTTCGAGCATCTCCTGCTCGCGTCCGAGATTCGGCAATTGGTCCATTGCATCCGGCTCCCGCCTCTCGGCGGCACGAAGGGGAATCACGAGAGTCTTCAATGTTCGTCGTGTTGGGAAGTACGGGTCACCGACACACTCATAATCGCTTGAACGGAGTCAGTGCCGAGTGGCATGAAGGTTGCAATCTCGGCTTCGGATGCATTCGTAGCGCCGTACATCGCGGAGATGCTAGGCGCCTCCGCAGTGGTAATCCCTGACGAAGCCCTCCATGACCACACTTCACTGGACGCGATGCTCACACCCTGCAGCGCCCTGATACACATCAACTCGCGGCCCGTCGATACATCAGTCGATCGTGACGACAGGGGGGCTTACATCTCCATGAGAGAGGAGTCCAGACCGATTCTCGATGCCGTCGACCGTCATGGGGGGTTGCATCTCATCATCCTCGGCACCCTCCGCGTCCACCCCCAGTGGACCCCGGGTGAGCCCTACTATGGGCTCGAATCGACTCTGGCCCCACGCGATGTGGCTGCGGAAGGCCAGTTATGGATGGAGGAGAACGCGCTGGAGAGAGCTGAGATCGAGCGCCCCGTCAGCATCATCCGAGCCTCCAACGTCCAGGGGGTCCCTCTGAACGGCCCGCCGGGCAACGGCCTGCTCCATCGCTGGGCGGAGGAGTGCCAGATTGGCTGGATCAACATCCCCGGAGACGGCTCGGATGTCAAGGACTTCATCCATGTGCAGGACCTCGTCCGGGTCCTAAAGGCGGTCTTGGACGACCCGCCGCCTACCCGGGAGAGCATAGCAGTAGGTTCGGGTAAGGGCATATCCATGGCCGACCTAGCGGCAGTCTACCACAGCAACACCGGGTGCGATAACGAGTTCGGCCAGAGCGCCGCCGGCGAGGTGTTCGGGATAGTGGATGCCTGGGTCCTCGAGGAGAGGTTCGGTTTCAGGCCCCAGATCAGCCTCGAGGAGATGATCGGCGAGGCCTTCGAGACCGCAGGTCACTGAGCGCTGAGGATCAGCCGCTTGTGGATTCCGTTCCACCCCGAGATCAACGCCGTCAGACTGTGCTCCGAGCCAACTCGGTATGGACCCGCATCAACATCGTTGCGCAGTCTGATCTCGACCTTGCCAACGTCTGGGACTTCGGCGAGAATGGTGCTGCCTCCCCTGTAGGCGTCGTCAATCCCTATCCCGAATGTGCGCTCGGCAGCAGAAGAGACCTTCATCGAGAAATCATGGGACTGCCCCTCGTAAGAGTCAACGAGCCTCCTCTGATCCGAAAGCATCCTGGCTTCGATAAACGCGGAGGCGATATCAGCGAGGCTGTCGGCGGCGGAAGCGCTGGCCCCTTCCACGGACGCGGCGGATGGAGAGATAGAATCGGGGGGCGTCTGAGTTGCAGATGGGGCGGAGGCCCTCCCACGGGGGGAGACAGAAACCCTATCGGGGACGGACACCCTTTGGGAGATGCTGACACGATGGCTGTCATACCAGTCGGATGGGTCTGAGCGGTCGGGGATGTCGACCTGGTCGGGGATGTCGACCTGGTCGGGGATTACGACCTGGTCGGGGATTACGACGTGGCGCGCCTCGTGCCACTCGGACGAGGTCGCGTGCTCGGGGATGTCGACCTGGTCGGGGATGTCGACATGGTGCTCCTCGTGCCAACTTTCAGAACTGTAGTAAGAGGTGCTTCGGGGTTGTTCCTCTGGCTCGGGCTCGATCCCGGGGGGAAGTGATGGGGACTCCCGGTCCTGAGACTGATTCCTCGCTCCCGCTGCGACCGCTCCAGCCACCCCTACAGCTGCTGCGCCGGTGGCGAGGGCCTCGGGGCTTGGCATCCCAGCCACTATCCGGGCTTGCGTCGCGTCGGCCTTGGCTCTCCAGATGCGTCGGGCGGCGCCCTGAACCGAAAACGGAAGACTCCCTATCTGACTCTCGACCTGGGCGTCTGCTAGGGCTCTGGCGTCTTCGATGGACACGGTGCGCCCGATCTGCATGTCGCTCAGCAAGCCATCGAAGTTGCTGGTGAACTCGTCGAAGTCCCCCGACCAGCCTTCGGAGACCGTGATGCCTGTGCTTGCGAGCAATTCGTAGCCGTTGCTTGCGAATAAGCGCGCTTCGTAGTCCCCCTCATCCATCCCACCGGGAAATGTGACGCTTCCCTCCCTCAGGCCTTCACCCACGGCTTGAGACCCATTGACATAGAGCCAGTTTCCGTGGTGGTTTTCAGCGTCAGAAGGCGCCTCTTTACGATAGATGCCTATCCAGT
>JAKUUO010000042.1 GCA_022448665.1 Candidatus Thalassarchaeum betae
CAACCAGAGGCACCTCGCTGAAGGATGGGCGCAAAACGGCCATCAACGAGTACATCCACAACTACGCCGCCCTCGGCCTCGACCCCGACAACACCAGCGTCTATTTCCAGAGTTCCCGGCCAGCGGTGCAGAGACTTGCATTCACACTCGGAAGGCGGACAAACCTCTCGGAGTTCGAGGCCATCTACGGATTCAGTGGTGAGACCAACCTCGCGCACGTGCAGGCGCCGCTGGTGCAAGTAGGTGACATCATTCACCCACAGCTCGATGAGTATGGCGGCCTCCGCCCGATAGTGGTCCCCGTCGGCATCGATCAGGATCCTCACCTGAGACTGACCAGAGGGATTGCCGGCAAGACACACTGGTTCAACGTCAAGCCGCGAACCGAGGGCGGCCTGACCGTAGCTCTCTCGGTCCAAGAGGACAATCAGGCCGCTCTAGGAGTCTCAGGAGGCAAAATCGACTCAGCTGTCAGGGATTCGGTCTTCGAGCGCATGGCACAGGCCCTCGCTCCACTGGGATTCGCTGATTTGCTAGCCAATGCCAAGCACGGCACCTTGGAAATCCCTGGCGCTACGTTGGACGACCGCGCTCGTGTGCGCATGTGCATGCTGGCATTGGAACGAGAGTTGGGTGGAATGGGACTGATGCCACCTTGCTCCACGTATCATAGATTCGCAGTGGGAATGACGGGTGACAAGATGTCGTCGTCACATCCCGAGACTACCATCTTCATGGACGAGACCCTAGAGGAGATGGAAAGGAAAGTTAAGAGATCGTTCAGTGGCGGCCAGCCCACCACCGAGGAGCACCGCAGGCTCGGCGGCGACTGCTCCAAGGACGTCGCGTTCCAGTACCTACAGTTCTTCTTCGAGTCCGATGACAACGCCCTCGCCGAGGTCAGGAACGAATACGAGAGCGGAAGGATGCTCGCAGGGGAGATCAAGCAGATCTGCATAGACAAGGCAACCGAATGGCTGACCGAGTTGGCTGAGCGCAGGAACATGTGGGTGGACAGACTGGATGAGTTCCTTGCGGCCGATGCCTTCTAGGACATCGCATCAGCATCGAACACCGGCACCGAAGGCCCGGTTGACAGGACATTCATCTCTTCACCGCTCAACTCGCGCGAGACCGCATCCTCATGCAGTATCTGGCTGCGTCCCATGGGGTCCAGCAGGACCAGTTCAACACTCGATTGCCCTGACTTGATGCTGCTGATCTCATTGAGTAAAGCGATGCACTCGTCAACAGCCTCACCACTGTCTTCTTCACTCCTAGCCTGCCTATGGAGCATGCTGATGGCATCTTCGAACCTGCTGAACACACCCTCGATGTTTGAGATGTACCCAGTAGCACTACCGCCCGGCACAGCCTCCAAGTCAAGCCCCACCAGCCTGACCGTGCAGGAGGCGGAGCGCACGACTCTTACGGTCATGTGCTCAGGAGAGTCGACGAGCATCGTACTGGCACCTGGTTTCTCGCCCCCTGCCGGGATGAAATCGGTGTGCTTCCACCCGCACGCGTCACACAGTATGGTGAGTTGGGTATGCTCCCCGAAATACGGAATCTCAGACGTGTGAGCTATCATCGTCAGACCGGCATCCGAGGAGCAGACCGGGCAGGGCTGCTCGACAATGCTCTCCATGGGCCACCTCATAGGTACATGGGCCGGTCATCGGACATGCGAGTACTCTCGAAGTTCACAGGCAGCAGAAGCAGCCTCGAGTCACCAAGTCTGACAACTTCACCGGACAAATCGCCCTCAACAAAACTCCTGATCCTCTCGACCGCTGTCTGTAGCTCGAGTTCCCTACCGAGTAACCTGCTCATCTCGACGATTACCAAGTCCCCGTCGGAGACCCAGTCCATCACCATGGGGACTCCAGTGATGTCATCCAGCACGGCACGGTGTACTATCGCATCGCCAATGCCTCGTGAGACGGGCGCATCGGGATACCGAACGCCTAGGTCGTGATAGTCCTGCCCCGGCTCTATGGGGGTGCCGACATCATCGGGCACGCTCGGCATCTCTATCCAGCGCGGACCACTGCCCTCCCCTTTCGCCACGCCTAATCGCCTGAACCGCGTGCCTTGACTTCTGCGGTCTCCCCGGCGAGGAAATGCTGTTTGCAGCGATTGAACGATAATCCGGCTTCCTCTCCCGTCGCATTGATAAGGGGCCCGAATGGAGTCGGGTTCGCTGGGGACTTCCCCGCAGCAGGTGACTCAATGAACGAGACCGCAGATGTCGTCAAGACAGGAACGAGCACCTTGGGTATCACTTTCGATGGAGGAGTGGTAGTCGGTGCTGACCACAGAGCCACCATGGGGCACTTCATCGCTAACAAGCGCGTTCAGAAGCTGTTCCAAATTTCCGATACAATCGCTCTGACGACGGCCGGCCTCGTTGGCCACGCACAGTCACTCTCGCGAACACTCGCAGCCGAGCTGCGACTGTACGAACTCAAGCACGGCACCGTGATGTCTGTCAAGGGTGCTGCTACTCTCACCGCAAACATCCTAGTCGGCCGCCCCCACTACGTTCAACTCCTCATCGCCGGAATAGACGAGTCCGGGGGCAGCGTATACAGCATCGATTCGGCAGGTGGCTCAATACCTGATCTCTACTGCGCCACTGGTTCAGGAAGTCCTTTCATGTACGGCGTCCTAGAAGACCAGTTTTCCGAGGGGATGTCGCAGGACGATACCCTCAAGGTAGCCGCCAAGGCCCTGCTCGCCTCCGCTCAGCGCGACGCTGCTAGCGGTAACGGCATGGACCTCGCTGTAATCACACCTGGTGACGGGTTTTGCCTGCTCTCCGAAGACGATGTCTCAGCCCTCCTTTCCGGAATATGATCACACTCCCGGCCAAGTGCCAACCCCCTCCTTTCTCGGGAGAACAGTACTGCCGCGAGTCTAACAAGGAAGTGAATGAATGCGCCTGACGCTCAGTGAGCTGAAGAAGAAGATATCGAAGATGATACCGGATGACGTTGACTACGAGGTCGACCTCGAAGCCGGCTCGATCGCGATAATTACCAAGCAGCCGGAGGCTTTCGGTGGCGCAGGAGACAACCTCACTGTCAGGATAGCCAAGACGATCAAGCGCCGCATCGTCATCAGGCCTCACAGTGACATCCTAGCCGACGAGAAGACCGTTCATGACGCCGTCGCTCAGATAATCCCGTCCGATGCCAAAGTTCGCAAGGTTTGGCTCGACCCGGCTCTCAGTCAGGTGATTCTAGAGTGCGATGATCCATCTACCGCCGTCGGTAGGAAGGGCTCTAACATCCGCGCTCTCAGGGATGAGATAGGTTGGTTGGTGGATGTCGTCAGGGCTCCAGCGATAGAGAGTCGGACCCAGCATGACATCCGCCGCTATCGAAAGGAGTTGGCCGACGAGAGGAAGTCCCTGCTCAGAAAGTTCGGTACCCGGATATACCGAACTCAGCGTCCAGGCGAGCCATGGGTCCGTGTCACTGCACTGGGTTCCTACAGGGAGGTCGGCAGGGCCATGCATCTGGTAACCACGAACGAGTCCAAGATACTGGTAGACTGCGGCGCCAAGCCTACAACTAATCGCAGCGAGGTCCAACCGTTCTTCGCTGCACCCGAGATGCTGCCACTGGACAATCTCGACGCCGTAGTAATCACCCATGCCCATATCGACCACATCGGGATGCTCCCGGTGCTGTTCAAGTACGGCTATAGGGGACCGGTCTACTGCACTCCACCGACCCGGGATCTGATGACACTGCTGCAGATTGATTACATCAAAGTCGCAAAGGCGGAAGGCAACGAGCCGCCTTACTCCAAGGCAGACATCCAAGAGTGCATCAAACACGTCGTCGACATCAACTGGGGCGACAAGACCGACATATCACCTGACATCAAGATGACCATGGAAAACGCCGGACACATCCTCGGCTCATCCAGTGTGTACATGCAGATAGGCGAGGGCAAGGGCGAGCACAAGTTGCTCTTCTCCGGCGATATCAAGTACGAGAAATCATGGCTCTTCGATGCGGCCACGGTCCGATTCCCCAAGGTCGAGACGCTGGTGATAGAATCGACATACGGAGGGCCTCAGGATGTGCAGCCCACCAGGCAGCAGGCCAGTCAAGAGCTGCAGGACCTGATTCAGGACACTCTCGGCCGACGCGGCAAGATATTCTGCCCAGTTTTCGCTGTCGGGCGCTCACAAGAGGTCATGATAGCGATTGACCAGTTATTCAAATCCGGCATCGTGAAGCCCGTCACCGTGTGGGTGGATGGGATGATCTCCGAAGCCACCGCTATTCACTCCAGTCACCCTAACTTTCTGAATCGTGATCTCCGCAGGCAGATGCTCAAAGGTGGTATGGATAACCCCTTCAACTCCTCTTGGTTCAAGCAAGTAGATTCGAGAGAGCAGCGCGACGCTATACTTCTGGATCCCAATCCGTGCATCGTCCTCGCGACCAGCGGGATGATGACGGGCGGGCCGATCGTCGAGTACTTCAAGCACTGGGCCCCCGAGCCTAGTGCCACTTTGTGCTTCGTCGGCTATCAGGCATCGGGGACTCTGGGAAGGCGTCTACAGAAGGGCCATGCACAAGTTCCCCTCATGGACGGAGGGCAGACTCTGATGGTCGATATCAGGTGCAATATGGTCACCATCGACGGGTTCAGCGGCCACTCGGACAGAAACCAGTTGATTGACTACGTAGACGCGCTGAATCCAACTCCGAGGAAGATTATCTGCCATCACGGCGACCCCCAGACCTGCAACGCCTTCCGGCAGGGCCTTAGGGAGAAGTTCAGAGTTCAGACCTACGCCCCTGCTAACCTCGAGACCCTGAGGCTGTCCTGATTACAGGACAGGAACATCGAAACCCGCTTCGACGGGGTCTGGAACATCCTTCGGTGCCGCGTCGGTCTCGTCCTCTTCGTCCCATGACTCAGAACCCTCGGACTCTCCATTCTCCCAAGGTGCCGTGGGGGTGAGTGCCATTGCCAGTGCAAGTGGAGTCAGAAGCAAGAATCCCCAAGCCTCGGCAGTCAACTCCCCTTCGGATGCAAAGGTGTTGGCTGAGAGCACGATTAGCATCACTGCGAGCACCCAACCTATGGCGACTCGCGGCTTCCGCATGAGGCTCGCAGAGGATGATGATACATCAAATCGGCCTAGAAATGATGATCTTCGGCCGAGACAACCTCTTGAACCGCGATTCCAGGGCTATTCCGTGGATGAGGTCTGGCTGCTAGTCAAATGCTCATGCGGCAATTGGTTCGGAGCTCGGAAGACCGCCATTGCCACTTGTCCCCGTTGCGGCTCCTCCGATTCGTGTAAGGCCTTCAGGGAGTTCCATTCGACTGAGCAACTGGCCGAGGCCGTCGCGGCCTCTAACCTGCCCCGTCAGATCAGCCAAGAGGTCGAGTCTCGGACTGCTGTCGAAGTGAGCAGACGCAGCACTGCCGCAGAGAGGCAGCGTGGTGGTCCGGAAGCGATCAAGACAATCATGAAGCAGTCCACTGGTGAGGATGGCACGCTGACTCTGAAGTCGTTATCCCGGGAACTCGAGAAGGAGGGGATCGACGAACCCTCCGCAGAGCAAATAATAGGCCAGGCAGAACTGGGAGGGATACTGATCCGCTCCAGTCCAGATAACTGGTCATGGCTCTAGTAACCTTCATCCGAGCCCCTCCAGTGGAACGGCATCAGGGCCCGTGGGTTAGTCTGGCCTATGCTAGATCGTTTGGGACGATTTGACCCAGGTTCAAATCCTGGCGGGCCCACCATCAGCCGACCCTAAGGATTGCCTCAATATCAAACAGCGAAACGGCGTTTCCCAGCGCTTCCTCAAGAGTGAACCAACGCGCTTCCTCAATCTCATCATCCTTCGGAACTATGTCCTCTGCAGGAATATCGGCCTCACAGCGATACGTAAATGAGAGCCAGTCGATTCCTTCTTGTCGAAAAATCGCCTCTTGGATCAATGCTCCGTCGTCACCGATTAACGCATCACCCGACTCTCCTTTTGGATCAGCGATGGCGATGTTGATTCCTAACTCTTCCAGAACTTCACGTTCGGCTCCCTTGCGCGGATGCTCGCCGTAGTCAACGAATCCCCCTGGAAGCGTCCAGCAGCCGGTGAAGAAGCCCCTGGTTACCTTGACCATCAGGATATGGCCGTCGGGGTTAGTGATGACGACCTTGCTGACAACCCTGTGCAGGGTTCGATACACCGACTCGCGCGCGACGGGATCGACTGCACTGTCACTGATGACCGCATCCTTCCATGCCCAGTGCTCAGGCCAAGATATCTCGGGAGTCCCAATCGTTACTCTATGGTCGTCAGTTCCGAGACGGAACTGGTTGACCCTTTTCTCCTTCCAGATGAGACCCAATGCTCGCGCTTCGTCCGGAGTCGGGAGTCTGAGAAGAAAATCCCCGCCTTCCCATTCAGTGCGCCCCTTTCTGGGGATCCCCGGTCCATTTCCATCTATGTCTACGAGCAGCAACTTGCCGTCGTGTTCGAGGTGGATGTGTTCGCATTGCCGTTCCATGCGACTCCGAGGTGTTGTTCCCGAATGAATCCAACGGACTCAGTATCCGAGGATATTACTCAACTGCTCTTTGTAGAAGGCGCCCGAGCTCTGCAGGCTCGATAACTCTGAGTCTTCGAGTTCAAGTTCAATAATTCTCTCGACTCCTTCACTACCTAGGACCACAGGTACGCCAATGAAAATATCCTCCATGCCGTACTGTCCTGAAAGGTAAGCACTGCAGGGAAGCATCCTCTTCCTATCGTTGATGATCGACTCCGCCATGATTGCTGCAGCAGCCCCGGGCGCGTAGAACGCGCTACCACGCTCAAGCAACTTGACGATCTCGCCACCACCAGCGGCAGTGCGCGCGCAGATGGAATCGATAGTCTCCTCGTCCATCAGTTGGGTGATCGAGATTCCGCCAGCAGTGGTGTAGCGAGGTAGAGGAACCATCGTATCACCGTGTCCACCGAGGACCATTGCCTGCACGTCCTCGTTGCTACAACCGAGTTCCTGAGAGATGAAATGGGTCATTCTGGCTGAGTCTAGGATACCCGCTTGGCCTACGACTCGATGGTGGGGAAAGCCTGTGACCCTCTGCATGTGGTAGGTCATCAGGTCGAGCGGATTGGTTACCATGACTATGATGGAGTCGGGAGCGTGGTCCCTGATCCCGGCTCCAACTTGGGAGATAATGTCGGCATTCTTGCCTATCAGATCCTCTCGCGACATACCCGGCTGCCTCGGAAATCCCGAGGTCACCACCACGACATCTGCACCTGCGATGTCTGAGTAGTCCTTGGTCCCTGTGATCTTGCCGTCGTAGTTGAGAATCTGACCGCCCTGGCTCATGTCGAGGGCTTTGCCCTTGGCGAATCCCTCGTAGATGTCCAGCATCACAATCTTCCCGACGTTCTTCTGAGCAAGCACGAACGCGCAAGTTGCCCCCACATTCCCCGCACCGATGACAGCGACCTTCCTAGCACCTCTCGACATAGTACGACCTCGCTCTGAGCGCCTCCGGTATCGAACTTAGCCTTAGTGATGCAGTGATTTGCCCACTGATAGCGTGATATCCATCGCGCTGTAATATCCGCTGCGGTTCGGCTGATTCGTCCGGCGACGGTTTCAATAAGCGCCCTCAGGTCGAAAGAGCTGTCGAAAGGTGAGCCTACGGCTCATCCAACTGGAAAGTGCCTGAAATGCGCCTTGGGGTATTGCTTGAACCGGAAGG
>JAKUUO010000043.1 GCA_022448665.1 Candidatus Thalassarchaeum betae
ACATTGCATGAAAAGGGTTTATGTAGTCCTCCCGTTCCTGTCAACTTTGCCGCTTCTTTGGAGTGGTGTGGGGGCGCTTCGGCGCGACCCGCGGGCCACAGAAACCGAGCCCCGAAAAAGGGGCGGCGGAACCCGGGATCCGGAAGGAGAACGGGGAAGAGTCGGAACGCCTAGTGGGCGGGAAGACGGCGGGAGAACGAAGCGGACGAGAGTGGAGAGAACCGGAGAGAACTGGACGCAAGGAAGGGGAAGGAAGGGGAAGGAAGCGGAGGGAAACACCCCATACGCCCTAAAGCACTCTCACTGCAGCGCAGACGCGTGCTCTTCCCCTCCCGGAGAGAACTGGACGCAAGGAAAGGGAAGGAAGGGGAAGGAAGCAGGAGGAAGCGGTGTGGGGAACGAAGTGGAGAGAACCGGAGAGAACTGGACGCAAGGAAGGGGAAGGAAGGGGAAGGAAGCGGAGGGAAACACGAGGGAACAAGGGCGGAGAGATCCGTGGAGGAACCTGTATCGGACCGTGGAGAGAACCGGAGAGACCTGGACGCAAGGAAAGGGAAGGAAGGGGAAGGAAGCGGAGAACGCGAAAGGGGGGGCGACTCCCCTGAAGAGAGAAGATGAGCGAAGTGGAGAGAACTGGACGCAAGGAAGGGGAAGGAAGCGGAGCGCGACGAAGGGACCCTAGAGGTCCCAGAGGAGTCTACCCGGGGAAACCTGGGCCTTAGGGCCCGGGGGACATCCGGACCCTGCGGAGTATGCAGGGGGGGAAGCTCCCCCATGTGCGGAACCCCCTGCTGCTCCCACCTGTACCGCCAAGTACGTCATCGGCCCTCCTAGTCATCATTACAATCATTGCGGAGCGTTTCGCTACCCTCGAGCAGATTTCGAAGAGGGGGGAAATCGCCATCAGTCACGTGGCCCTATCATGTCCTCGGCCCGGACCCAATGGGTGAACTGCTCGTCACTCAGAAGACCCAGTTCGAGTGCGCTCTGGCGCAGAGTGGTGTCCTTGGCATGGGCGTTCTTCGCGATCTTCGCGGCGTTGTCGTAGCCTATGTGCGGGTTGAGGGCGGTGACCAGCATCAGCGAGTTCTCCAGGTGCGTGGCTATCCTGTCCTGATTGGCCTCCAGTCCGGCAACGCACTTGTCGGTGAACGAGCGACAGGTGTCCGAGAGCAGCCTGACGCTGTGCAGGAAGTTATGTATCATCATCGGCTTGTACACATTGAGCTCGAAATTGCCCTGGCTGCCCCCGACCGAGATGGCCGTGTGATTGCCCATCACCTGACAGCACACCATCGTCATCGCCTCGGCCTGAGTGGGGTTGACCTTGCCCGGCATGATGCTCGAGCCGGGCTCGTTGGCTGGCAGGGAGAGTTCCCCGAAGCCGCAGCGTGGCCCCGATCCGAGCCACCTGACGTCGTTCGCGATCTTCATCAGAGAGGCTGCTAGGGTGTTCAGAGCCCCGGAGGCGGCCACGAGCGCGTCGTGGGCGGCTAATTGGGCGAATTTGTTCTCCGCGCTGACGAATCCCAGACCGGTCTTCTCGGCGATTTGGCCCGCGACCGTGTCTGCGAACTCCGGATGGGTGTTGAGGCCAGTGCCGACCGCGGTCCCCCCGAGCGCCAGCTCGAGCAGGTCCCCCATCGCGCTCTCGACGCGGCTGATGGCGGCATCGAGCATCGAGACATATCCGCTGAACTCCTGTCCCAGAGTGAGCGGGACGGCGTCCATGAGATGGGTCCTGCCGATCTTGACGATGCTCCTGAAGTCCCTTGACTTGCTTGCTAAAGCACTGCGTAAATGACGTACTGCGGGCAATAATCGATGGTTGACCTCCTCTGCGGCGGCGATGTGCATGGCCGTCGGGAAGGTGTCATTGCTGGACTGGGCGCGGTTGACGTGGTCGTTCGGGTGGACGGGGGTCTTGCTCCCTACAGTACCGCCAGAGATCTCGATCGCGCGGTTGGCGATGACCTCGTTGGCGTTCATGTTGGTATGGGTCCCAGAGCCTGTCTGCCAGATTCTCAGCGGGAAGTGCTCGTCCAAGGAGCCAGAGATGACCTCGTCGCAGGCAGAGGCGATCAGCGAGCCGATGTTCTGGTCCATCTGGCCCAGTTCGACGTTGGTCTCGCACGCGGCCTGCTTGAGAATCCCGAAGGCTCGTATGACTGAACGCGGCATCGTGTCCTCACCGATGTCGAAATTGAGCAGTGACCGTGCCGTCTGGGCCCCGTAATACCTGTCTGCCGGGACTTCGACCTCTCCCATCGTGTCCTTCTCTATCCTGATGGCATCGGGTTTCGCCCTAGCGCTGCGAGCTGCTGCCGCTGGCTCCCCGGTGCGTTCCTCGGCCTCCGAATCCAGTGAATCCTGGATCATTCTCGAGATGGTCGCCGAGCGTCCTTTCTCTCGGCCCTTGCCGACTCGCCTGTCAAGTCTCTTTGCGAGGTCCTCTGGTATGCTTATACTGACTATCCTACGGTCTCCAGCACGGTGTTTGGCCATATTTCGCATCGCGTTAATTGGTTATTAATAAAGTCAGGCTATCGAGTCGCAGTGCATCGTATTGTTTGATGACCATTCACGATATTGCGGCTAGATTCGATTGATGCTGATGATTTGCTGTGGATCATAGGGGCGATCACCGGGCTTGATATCGCAATTCTCGATCCTGTACACGTTCTCCATCCCCTCGATGACCTCTCCGAACACCGCGTGGTTGCCGTCGAGCCAGGGTGTGGGCACGGTGGTGAGGAAGAACTGCGAGCCGCCGGTGTTCGGGCCCGCGTTGGCCATCGAGAACAGCCCGGGGCGGTCGTGGCGCTTGGCCAGGGCGGATGGCTCGCACGGAATCTTCCATCCCGGACCTCCGGTACCAGCCGCTCGGCTGTCCGGGTCCCTGGAGCGCGGGCAGCCTCCTTGGATCATGAAATCCTTGATGACACGGTGGAAGTGCTGGCCGTTGTAGAACCCGTCATCGACGAGCTTGAGGAAGTTCCCAGTGGTCTCTGGGCAGTCCTCGGTGTACAGTCCGATTAGTATCTCCCCGGCGCTGGTTGTCATCCTGACTACGGTAGGCATGGAGCCGGGAGCGCTCACAGGCACAAGAGCATATGTGTGCCGCCCTAAGCCTAATGATGGTGCCCGTAACTGGCCCAATGTGAGTACTGCTAGCGACTACGACTGCCCCAAGTGCTCGAGGAAACTGAGAGTGGAGTCAGCCGAGGAAGTAGATGGCGTCGACCTGCTGGTATGCACCGGTTGCTGGGGCCTCGCAGTACAGGCCAAGACGATGCAGGGAATAGTTCCCGACGAAGTGCGGGAGAAAATCGAGAACATGGGGGTCAAGCATCCAGAAGGGCGCAGTTGCCCGGTTTGCCCCTCTACGATGTTGGAGATAGAAGTACCCAAACCATTCGGATCAGAGGACCGGGCGAGCGAGCACGACGTGAAGATTGACATCTGCGGGGACTGCGCCACGACCTGGTTCGACGCAGGCGAGCTCGACGCCCTGAACGGCATCAAGCCGAAGCTGCGCAAGGTGGAGATGGAGGATAGCGCTGACAAGATAACGGCGGTTGTCGACGACTCGGGTTTCTCAGTGACGTCGAGGAGGGCCGCGGGGGTTTTCCTAGCACTACTCGGGTTGATGTTGATGGGTTCAGGTTCGGGTGCCTGCTGGTTCTGGCTATCGCTTCTGGTGACCATAGGAGGGGCGATCCTTGCCTCTACCGTGGCCCCGGAGACCGGACTTATGATTTGGACCTGCAGCCGCTGCGGCCTCGACCGGACGATTGGGTGGACATGTCAGAGAGCGGGTTGCGAGGCCCCCATCTGCACCACCTGCAGGTCCGTGGGCGACGACCCGGCTGAGAAGTACGTGAAAACTCTGGGCGGCGGGGCCCTGCTCGTGGCAGGAGGAGTACTTGGGATAGGCCTCTTTCTAGCCACCGAGGGGCATGGAGGTGAGCTTGGCTTCGATTTAGCCGGAGGTGGGTGGGGGTTGCTTTCCGGCGACGATGAGAAGAAGGATGGTTTGCTGGTATGCAAGGAATGCCAAAAGGAGATGGGTGCCCTTCAGTTCGCCGATTCCGATGCTCGCACAGAAAGAATGGAATGGACTGAGAAGGAAAAGAAGACGGCGGCAGGGGGGCCTTGGGATGTTGTCGATTCTTTCGCCGAGGGGGTGAAGGATGCGGAGTCAAAGAGTGCTCAATGGGAAGAGTACCTCAAATCACTGACCCACTGCCTACATACTGACGGGAAGACTCTCAAAAGGTGCCGCAGGATGGTCTATCGCAAGTCCGGTTACTGCTACGTGCACCAGCGGGAGTGATCAGGCGACCATGGAGCCGGGGAGCACCCCGTCGGGCAGCTCAAGCAGCCGCACTGTGCCGTCGGGATCGAGTGCCCCTAGGACTAGGAACTGTGAGACGAATCCCGTGGGCAGGGTCTTGTCACCGAGGTTGACTGCGCCTACCACGGTGCGCCCGATTAACTGGGCACGCGAGTAGTTGGTTATCTGGGCCGAACTCCACAGCTTCCCGACTACCGGTCCGAAGTTAACGCGGATTTTGTACGAGGGTTTGCGCATCTCGGGAAACTCCTCGACCTCAAGAACCACTCCTGCCCGTAGATCGAGTTCGAAGTAGGTCGCTGCGCCCACGTACTCCTTACTGTCGAGATTCTCAGGGTGGTATGGCTCGCCAGCGGGGTCGATCTCGTGCTGGCTCATTCACTCACCCGCGACATCGGACCTCAGCATCAGCGGCCTGAGGTCGATTCCCGCCTCGGCGAAGGCCTGCGCCCCGCCCTCCTCGCGATCGAGGATGGTTATGCAGGCCGCTACCTCGCAGCCCATGTCGGTGAGTCTGGCAGCTGCCCGCAGCGCTGAGCCTCCAGTCGTGGTGACGTCCTCGAGCAGCACCACCCTGTCGCCCGAAGACAGGCTCGAGCCTTCGATTCCTGGTGGGTTGCCGGTCTTGCGCCCGCCGCGCCCCTTGGGTTCCTTCCGGACCAGGAATCCCCGCAGGCTCGAGCCTATCCGAGCCTTGGCGATGGCGATGCCCGTGAGCGGCACTGCGCCGAGCTCGAGGCCACCGACGGCATCCACGCCACCGATGTCGTCGATTTCAGCGTGGATAAGCACGCCCAGCAAGTGAGCGGAGTCGGGGTCCATCATGACCGGTTTCATGTCGAAGAAGTGGGCACTCTGACGGCCGCTTGCGAGCGTGAATGGCTCTTCAGGGGAATGCAGGTAGGCCAAGTCACGGACCTTGTCGACGAGTCGCGACCTCGCTTCGTCCACAGTGGTTGACGCCATCTTCCTCCCTCACTTCGGCTCAGCAGGAGTCGGATGAAGGTTCGCACTGAGAACAGCCCGATTGGCAGTCATTACAGTGAATGTTCTTGGACGGCCTCTTTCGGTGTCAAGATATTCGGCGGCGGAGCGTATGCGACATGGGCGGAGATAAGCAGCAGATAGCGGTGTACGACGAGGCTCGCCTCGTCGGCGAGCGTGAGGCCTACCAGAACTGGCTGGACCGGCGTGCCGAGGAGGTCTACCGCATCGCTGCTTCAGCCAAGGCCAAAGGCCTTGACTTCGAGGATGAAGTCGAGATTCCACGCACCGCTGACCTAGCCAGTCGCACCCAGAAGCTGCTCGAGGCAGATTACCTGCATGGACTGAACATAGAGGACGACCTGCGCAACCTGCTCAGGACCTCTGAGCGCGAGAACGCGGCCATCGAGATAGCCCTCGATGTCGCGAAGAGGATGCACGCTCGGACCAGCGACATCGAGAAGGCCATCGACTCGGGTATCAGGGGCGGTCTCGCGGTGCTGACCGAGGCGGTTCTTGTGGCACCGCTCGAGGGCATCGGCGGGGTACGAATCATGAACAACGCCGATGGTTCGGAGTGCCTCTCCATCGACTTCGCAGG
>JAKUUO010000044.1 GCA_022448665.1 Candidatus Thalassarchaeum betae
CCAACCCCTCCCGTGCCTCTCGGCAGACACCAGATGGGCTGCCATCGGCGGCGGCGATGGAGTCAAGCACGCCCGGATACTGGTCGGAGTGGGTGAGGACCAGGACGTCCTGGTGGTTCTTGGCGGCGGAGCGGATCATGGTGGGCCCGCCGATGTCTATCATCTCGATGAGTTCGTCGATGGGTGCGGGAGGATCGCGCGCAGCCACCGCTTCAAAGGGATAGAGATTGACGCAAACGAGGTCTATCGGGAGGTAGCCCAACTCGCCGAGGGCAGACATGTCGTCCTCGCGCTCACGTCGTGCGAGAATGCCTCCGTGCACAGCCGGGTGCAGCGTCTTCACTCGTCCGTCGAAGACCTCCGGGTGCCCCGTGGCCTCGGAAACCTCGGTGACTTCGAGGCCCGCCTCCCTGAGAGAACGCGCGGTCCCGCCAGTCGAGAGGAGTTCCCAACCCATGCCTGCGAGGGCTCGCCCCAGAGTCTCGATGCCTGACTTGTCCCAGACGCTGAGCAGAGCGCGCGGCGAAGCCATGCTGATGCGTTCGTGCGGCGGACTTGAATTGTTCGCGTCGGCAGTCCTAGTCGCCTCGAGCGGAGATGACCTGGTCTATCCTGAGCATGCTCATAGCGGTCTCTGTGGCCGCCTCGAGACCGTCCTCAATGACTGCCCTCGGATGCCATACCCCATCGGCTGCACCAACAGCACCATCAGCGGTGATTCCGACGAAACCGCCGTCCTCTCTGGCAGCGGCTCGCAGTTCGAGGACTCTGTCCAGCGGGTCACCGCCGGCGTTCTCGACCAAAGTGGATGGAATCGTCTCGAGGGCACGAGCAAAGGCATCCATTGCGAGTCTCGCCCGGCCCGGTTCGGCCTCGGATGCCCGACGCACGGCGTGGGCCATGCGAGCGTGAATCGAACCGCCCCCAGGCAGCAGCTCGCCGCTCGCAATAGCCAGCGAAGTGGCTCGCAGTGCGTCGTGCAAGCCCCGGATGATCTCCTCGGTGGCCGTCTCGCCGCTGCCGCCGACCTCGATGGTCACGACACGGGGGCTGGCGCACTCCTCGATCCTGATGATGTCCTCGACCTGGTCGGTGGCCTCTCGGCGCTCCCAGAGCAGCGAACCACATGCCCCGAGGTCTGCAGGCTCGATATCGAGTATCGAGTCGACGATGTTGGCTCCGACAGCCTCAGCGGCGTTGCGAACCTCCGATTCGTCCAGTTCGCCCACTGCGAGGATGTCCTCGTCGGACAGGCGGTGCAGGATGTCGCGGTCGACCTCGCCAGAGCATAGTATGACCTGTGCCCCGCTGGCGATAACCGCCTCGGCGAGCGCGTCCTTGCGGGCCTGCTCGGCGTCGACGAAGGAGTCGAGTTGCTCGGCGTCGGTGATCTGTATCTCTGCGTCGCGAGTCATCGAGCGAATCTTCAGATCACCGCCAAGCACCGCGACCTTGGCGTCGGTCAGCCTGTTGGGCAGGGTGTCCATCAACACGCGGCGGTTGATGATGACGCCGCGAACCATTCGCGAATCACGCAGTCCCCCGGTGCCGGTCTTGAACATAGCAACATGCTCCGCACCGGCATCGTCGCGATTGGCGGCTAGCGTGGTGAGTGCCTCCACGACAATCGATGAGAAGTGATCGAGCGCCGCCTCTGCGCCCTTACCACGAAGCGCGGTCTCAGCCACTGCGAGGAGGCGTTCATCAGACACGCTTTGCGTGTCTGTGTCCATCTGATCCCGGGCAGAAACGAGGGCGACCTGGTAGCCATCGACGAGGGTCAGTGGGTGCAGCCCCTTGCGCATGAGGGTGCTGGCCTGTTGGAGCAGCGAGCCACACAGGAGCATCGTGGTGGTGACACCATCGCCGCAGGCCTCCTCCTGCGAGTTCCCCATCGAGACCATCATCTTGGCCGCAGGGTGCTTGACGAGAAGCTCGGCGACGATCTTGGCGCCGTCGTTGGTGATGGCTGTCGTCCCATCGGCCTTGTACAGCATCTTATCGAGTCCGCGTGGACCGAAGGTCGGTTTGAGCAAGTCCGAGAACACCTGTGCGGCGCTGATCAGCTTGTCCTGGACCTCGGCACCACTGGTGACCTTGGTCTGGTCCTTCACAATGGTAACCGGTGGCTTGGCCGCACCCTCGCTCATGGATTCGGGCGACCCTAGGGGTCGCCATGAATGCTTTGAGTCGTAAACCGGCCCGTTGTGAGTGGAGAATGGAGAATATCTATCCGGGTGGGGCATCAGCCGGAGTCGTGCCCAGAACGGCTGTGGTGCTCGTTTTCCTGCTCCTCGCAGGGCCCTTCGGGATGCTCGTCCCGGCGGCATCGGCGCAGATTCTGCCGGACATCACCATAGAGTGCGTGAATAGTGTGGATGTGGATGTCTCACCGGGCTCGACGAGGACTGCGATGGTGAACTGCGAACTGGAGAACGCCTCGATGTGGGAGGAGGAGGTGAGTCTGGATATCAGCTCGGAGGATTTGTCCGCCACAGGGCCGGACAGTGTCTCCGTCCCGGCGGGGGAGACCGTGCTGATCTCGATTACTGTGTCTGCGGACCAAGACGAAGAAGCGGGGGACTACCAGGTCAACGTCTCGGCGGAGGTGACCTCAGCTAGCGGCGTCCCGGTCCCCGGGCTGGCCAGCGATTCCGACGAGGTCGAGGTGACGATAGCCGAGTACACCACCTGCGACCACACCGTAGGGCAGGGCGGAGGCACTCTGGAGGCCGGACAGATCATCTCGTTCTCGGTTTCGATATCCTGCGACAGCAACACCGATTCCACGACCAAATACAGCACCCGATTGATCGACGACTCCGGCTCGGCTGCCTGGCCCTCCGGATTCGACGACCAGAGCCCGCAGTGCGAAGTTCTGATTCCTGACGGGGGGACCTCGGAGAACTGCCAGTTCCAGATACTGACACCCTCCAATCTCGAGTACACCTGGGAGGGTTGCGTCATCGTTCTCGAAGACGGGGGGTCGGTGCCGAAGTCGTGCCCCAGCTCCAATGTGGTCAACATCAAGGTCGAGCCGAAGACGCTCGGGATAGGCTCCATCGAACTCACCGGCAACGGGTCGATCTTCGGTGAGTACTCCGACGAGGCCCCTATCATCATCGGCGGGGTCGCCACAGTCCTCGTGCTGGCTATCGTCGGGATGCTCGTCGCAAGGCGCAGAAGGCGCTCACTCGACGATTAGGATGTGCCATCTCAGAATCAGGGTCGAGATAATCGCCAGCCCTAAGGAGACGCTCTCAGAGAAGTTGAAAGTCCCTGTGAAAATGACGTACTGAACGGCTGTAAGGGCAATGACGACGGCTAGGTCCTGAAACGTCCCACGGCCGAAGCCGGAGTGGTCCACCATGTGCTGCCTGTTCTGGACAGCGACCACGGCCAGAGCCAGGATGCCCAAAACGAGGAGGTGCCCGACCAACCATCCTGTGGTGGCTCCGAACGCCTCGACTATCGTGTCTTGTACGCTGCCTAGCACCATCGACGCGAGGTCGGCCATGGCTGTGCCAAACGAAGACTGCTCTTGAATTAAATGACCGAAGCCCCTTATCGTGACTACCCAAGCGTGGCTTCGTGGAAGAGCAACGCCCGCGCCTGCTCGTCGTCAAGGCGGCGATGACCGTTCACGGTGGCGCCGCGCGCGACCTGTTGCGCAACCTGCCCAGCGTCGCCGAGCACTTCGAAGTCCGCTTCGCCTGTCTGAACCTGCTCGACTCGCAGCGCACGATGCTGCTCTCGCAAGACATCCAGATCCTCGAGCCGTACTACCAGTGGCAACCTAATGACGGCCTGCTGAACGAAATCTCAGCCGGCCAAGAACGCAGTGCTGCGGCTGCATGGAAGGAGCATTCGAGTGTTCACGCGGCTATCGAGTGGGCCGATGCGATCCACCTCACCGGGGGCAACGGCTCGATGGAGCTCCCCGCCTTCGTCCCCCCCGGCAAGCCACTGCACCTGCACTTCCTGGAGTCCAAGCCCGGCATCCACGATGACATCAGCCACCTCAACCCGGATGGCAGCGGCGGCTGGCGCCCGAAACTGATGCACCTGCTGCAGAGCCGTCAGCGAGCAAGGATCGAGAAGTCGTTCAGAGGCTTCGCCGAGAACCAGAACTGGAGCGTCTCTGCGAACTCGGAGTTCTCGGCCCAGAACCTGCACCGGATCTACGGAATCAAAGGCGGGGTCCTGTACCCCTCGGTCGACCTCAGCGAGTTCAGCCGCGAGGAGTCACGGGGCGAGGGTGCGGCCTTCGCGGCGTTGGGGCTGGGCGAGTCTGGCTCGTACGCTGTCACAGTCGGCCGGCTGTCTCGCTTCAAGGGAATCTACGAGGCCGTCGACCATCTGGTCGGCAGTGGTCTGAACCTAGTGGTCATCGGAGGTGGCAAGGAGGGTGAGAACGCTGCACTGCGCCAGTATGGTGAGAGGTGCGACGTCAGCGTCAAAGTGCTATCGGGCATTGATTCCGAGTCCATGCGCGCCGTCATGCGACGCTCGGCTGCGGTGATTGGGCTGGCCCACGGGGAGGCCTTCGGGCTGACACCGATTGAAGCGATGGCGATCGGCGTCCCGCCCATCTTCGTCGATGAAGGCGGCTACACCGAGACGGTGGTCGACCAGCTCAACGGCAGGCTGCTCGAGCGCGGGGACATCGAGGCGTGGCAGAGGGCTCTGGAGCAGGCTCAGGACGCGGGCACGCGGGAGCGCTGGGCGCGCAACGGCATGGAGCGGATCGAAGAGATGGGTCTGACTCCGCAGGAGCACGCGAAGCGCCTGGCCGCCATCATCAGCACCGAGGGCTAGACATGGCCATCGGGGTGAGTCTCGAAGACGCGGAGTGGGTGGTCGGGCTCGCCGGCCACACGGGCGTCGAGTCGGTAGAGCGTCTTGCCGGCGGCTGGGACAACTCGAACCACAGGATCCGCTTGGCCGGTGGCTCGAGTCTGGTACTCAAGATATGGCAGGCTCAAAGCGTGCCCGAGGATGTCGAAACCGTGATACAGCGTCACATCTGGATCGACGGGAACGGAATCCCCACCGCAGTTCCGATGATGCTTGAAACGGGTGCTCGATACGCTGTTCGCGATGGTGTGGCGTGGACGCTTCTCCCCTTCATCGAGGGCGGGCACCTCGGCAGTGATGCGGCATCGCTGACCAGTCTGGGCGTGGTGATGGCCAGGATGCACGAGGCACCCACAGCCGAGTGCTTCCCGACCGAGTTCACGATGGGCTGGACCCTCTTCGAGCGCATGTTCGCACACGCCGAAGAGAGCGGCGAGTGGACGCCCTTCCCATGGATGCTGCGAGGGGAGTCGGCAGCGCTGCGCGAGAGCATCCCGGCGGGCCTCCCGCAGGGCATCCTGCATGGGGACCTGTTCCCGGACAACGTCATTGGCAGCGAGGGGGAGGTAACCGCGATCCTCGACCTCGAGGAGGCCTGGATAGGTCCGCGAGCATTCGATCTGGTGATGGCCTACGTCGGATTCGGCTGGGACGGCGGCGAGCCCTCAGAGGAGCGCTGGCAGGCTCTGCTCTCAGGTTACCAATCGGTCCGCAGTCTAACTGAAGACGAGTGGTCTGCGCTGCCTAATCTGCATCGCTACGCCACCTTGTCGATTGCAGCTTGGAGATACTGGAAACACAATATGTCCCAGCCGGATGAGGAGCTTGCGGACCGCTACCTCGAGATGGTCGAGAGGCTTGATGTACCGCTCCCATTCATGGAGAATCGAAGATGACCGGCCTCGTGCACTCAGTCTGCGTCCGCGAGGGGGGTGGCGTGCCCAAACTGCCTCTGAGGGAAGCCAGAGTCGGGGCGGAGGGCATCGAGGGCGACAAGCGGAGGGGGCCGCGCAGGGCCGTCATAATCTACTCGCTGGAGAGGATTGAGGGTCTGCGAGAGG
>JAKUUO010000045.1 GCA_022448665.1 Candidatus Thalassarchaeum betae
CTCGATGCCGGGCCGGTGAACTCCTCCTACAAGACTCTCAAGACGATGAAGGACAAGATGCTGGCACAACTGGCGCTAGGCCAGCGACTCAGGGCGGTAAGCGCGCAACGCGTGGCCTCGCAAGTCATCGAATCGCATTTCCTGCCCGACTTGCGCGGCAACCTGATGGCTTTCACGAGACAGAAAGTCCGCTGTGTGAAATGCGCTCACTCCTACCGGAGGGTCCCTCTGGCAGGGAAGTGCATACAGAACATCTCAACCAGCGGAGGGCTGTCCGGGGGGAGGGGCGACGGGAGTACCCTGTGCGGAGGCAATGTCGTTCTGACGGTGTCCGAGGGAGCTGTTCGCAAATACATCGAAATCACCCGCGAGGTCATCGAGAACTACGGCGTTGATGACTACACCAAGCAACGCGTGGAGTGGATGACAGACAGCGTCGATTCGCTGTTCAACGATGACACGGTCACCGTGATGACGCTGAACGACTTTGTCTAGTATTCCAGATTCAAGGTCCGCAGGACCTTGTCCATCCACTGCAGTTTGGCCATCTTCGTCTCCGGGTCGGTAATGCCCGACCACCGTCCGACCAAATCAGTCCTCGAGCCCAGCATGGTAATCGAGGCTGCCGGGACCCCCAGCGAGCGGGCGAAGCAGGCGGCGCGATCACCGTCAGAGAAGCCTCCTGGGTTGTGCATACCGGGAATCACGTCCGGGGTCTGGTGGGTTAGCACGAGTGGCGAGGGATTCGGCATCGAGGTTGCGAGTTCTAGCAGCGCACCCCAATCTAGCATGTTGTCGCCGTGCGCGTGCAGTATCACAGGTATCCCGCGTTTGACGGCGGCTGTGGTGCCTTCACCGCCGTCACCATCGCTGACGATGCAGGCCAAGCGCGACCAAGCGCGCTCTGCAGTCGAATCCGGCAGCGTAGAGAGGACCCCTGCAGCGCCGTCAGCCGCGACCAGAAGAATCGGGCGCTCGAGGACACTGAGAACCTCCTCCGCCTCCACCGCGGCTCCGAGGATGGCGACCTCGGTATCCCTGAGGACCATTCGACGGCGCAGATCAGCCACTGTAGCCGCACGCCGCGGCCGTGTCCACGCCTCAACGAGAGTCTCCTCAACCGCTGCGAGCAGGGCTTCTGCACTGCGTGCATCGGCGGCCAGCGCCCAATCGAAGTGGGCGCGGACGTCTGATTGGATGCTCACGAGCTCGGCATCGACCGGGAGCAGGTCAGTGGGCCTGTCTGTCATGTGGTCACTCCAGTGGAAGGGCTCGGTGAGTGTTGAAGAACCCTCGCGGCCCACTGAGTTACCCATGCCGATGCCGCTAACACTGCCGGACATCGATGACGAGGTACTGCTGGCTCGCTACCCCTTCCTTCCACAGGGCCGTGAACACCGGCTTCAAGTGCTGCAGGGCAACGGGATCACTGTAGAGGACCTGATCGAAGCACCTTGGCTGGAGGACGCTCGAACCAGAGGCAGGGTGCGTCTGCTTGAGAGCGTGGAGCATAAGGACGGCGCTGGCATCGCCACCACTGTTGATCTCTCGACAGAAACCGGTCGAATGACCGAGGTCCTGTCGTTCTTCCACGCCATGCTCGTGGTCTGCGCCTCATTCAACGAGAGGCTGCTCGCGCGCTGGATCGAAGGCGAGGCGACTAGGGGCGACCAACTGTTCGGTATAGACTCGGACAACTTCGATCTGCTCGCGCACTCTTACCTCTCCGACATACGAGAAGAGAGAAACGGCGCGGAAGGGGATTCATTATACTGGGTGCCGATGGCGGACTTCATCGAGTTGTGCCCCCGAATATCAGGCAATTACTGGCGCCTATCTAACAGGCCGGTGGTAAGAGGATGGGTGTGCATGAGCCCGGGTGCCGGAGAGGATAGCAGACAGCGTACTGCGAGGCTGCTGAAGGAGAGGATACGGGAGGATCTCAACGAGAGTTGTGTCGAGCGCATGGACAAGATGAGTGAGGAGTTCGCCGCTCTATTTTCGGATCCGGTCGAACGCATCACCGGTCTGCTGTCGGAGCGCGTCCAGGCCGAGATGCCGATGACTGCCGCTGTGCGCGAGGACTGGCCGCCGTGCTTCGAGTCTGCTGTTTCCGAACTGAACCAAGGTGTCAACGTGAATCACGTCGGACGCGTCTTCCTCGCGGCCTTCTCCAGATCCATCGGCATGTCGCAAGAGCAGACTTGCTCGTTCTTCGCCAACGCCCCGGACTACAGCGCGGATACTACCTCTTACCAGGTGAATCAGATCTACGAGCGAGAATACACGCCACACGGCTGCGCCTCGTTGAAAACGAACGCGAGATGTCCCGTCCAGCCCGGTGACGACAGGCTGTGTGACCAAGAATGGTTGACGCATCCTCTGAAGTACATCAGGGCCAAGCAGCGCAGCCGATATCGGGAGGGCTCGCTATCCGAGGAGGAGCCTGAAGTCGAGTCGAACGAGGACGAGTCGGCCAATTCTTGATATGGGCCTGCATCCCATCGTGCTTCATATCGGATGAATTAGCATGGTTAGAACGCTCGTACTCACGGTTGACCGGGATAATGACCTCGGAGTCAAAGCCGGTATCCGCGGGCCGGTCATCGGTCGTAAGGCCACCTTGACCGCAGCACTCCGTCTGGGCATCGCTGACCCCGAGGAATCAGACACCAATGCGATCCTCGGGGCTCTGCACCACCACGACAGGCTGGTCGAGAACGCGCAGGGCAATGATGAGATCGAAATCGCCCTGCTGACCGGCGACGTCAGGGTCGGTCCACGCAGCGACCGGGCCATAGCGATGCAGTTGGACGAGGTGATTCAGGAGTTCCAGCCCGACTCGGCTGTCCTGATTACCGATGGGGCCGACGACGAGGCTTCGCTTCCGATCATCACCTCTAGAGTGCGTGTCGACCACGTCGAGAAAGTCATCGTCAGGCAGTCGAGGGGGATCGAGAGCACTTACTACTACGTCGCCAAGGCGATAGACGATCCGCGTTGGCGCGCTAAGCTGCTTGTTCCGGTGGCCGTCTTCCTGATGATAATCGGGCTCGGCCTGATTATTCCAGGAGGTGGGGCGCTTATTGGCGCAATGCCGCTGTTCATCGGCATCTGGTTGCTAGCCAAGGGTCTCGGATGGGAGCAGCAGCTGGAGCGCCTGATGATCGACATGCGGGAGAGCGCCACCGGGGGAATCTGGTCGTCTCTGCTGTGGGGGCTGTCCATCGTCTCCGTGTTGCTGGCGGTTCTCACTGCGTACCAGGTGTTCTCTGCCACGAGTACCGAGATCGACGGCTATGTAGCCTGGCTGGCTCCCTATGAATTCAGCGTTGACTCTGTGAACAGAGACATAGCGGTATGGGCCATTGCAATCAACGAGGCTCTGACGTGGATCGTCGTCTCGGCGTTCTCCTTCGCCCTTTCGCTGGGTGTCCTGCGGTGGAAGGAGGGGAGCTTTACCGGTCGCAGCGTGCTGCTGCTGGGTCTGGGGGGTGTGGTGTACACCTTCGCCAAGGCCGCACTGGTGGTCGTACTCGTTGAGATGGGGGGGTCGGACTTCAGCCTCGACTACCAGAGCGTCTCAGACACCTGGGGGATGCCGGTGTTCGCAATCATCCTGTATTACCTGCTGAGGACCGCGGTTCAGTCGGTCTCTGATATAGAGGGCGTCGGTGAAGAGAACAAGTTCTGGGGCGTCTGATCACGACTCGAATGTCGTGTCCATCATACACGCGGGGCAGGTCACCCTGATTGGGCGTGCCTCGGGTATCCCCAATGCCGAGTTGCAGTGGGGGCAGACGATGGCTTGGGTGGCCCTGGTCTGACGAGCCTGGCCAGAGTGGCTGGGGTCGTACTTGAATCGGTATCTGTGCGAGTCATCGACGAAGTCCGGGGCGCCTTCCTTAGCCTTGTTCGGCCTCTTGAACTTGGATCTCCGTTGTGGTGCGGCTGTAGGGGCAACGCTGGTTGGTTGATCCTGATTGAATCCGCCGCTCTGGAAGCTCTCTATCTCGGCCTCGATCTGGTCGACGGTCATCCCCAGATCGCGAGCGGCCTTGTCCACGGCGAGCTTGCGCTCGTAGTCGGAGAGGCCGATGAAATGCTGTAGAATGGTCGCTGGAATCTTCGCCATGCGCTCGCTCCGCTTGACCCGAGATATCCTACCTCTTTGAATATCGACCTGCTCCCGTTCGCGGAGCAGTATCGCTAAGAGCGTTCGATTGTGATTGCACCTCGATGTTCCCGGAATGCATCGAGTGCCGTGGCACTCGTGGGATGTGCGGTATCTCTCCCTGCCCGCTCCTCGCTGACATCCGGGGCAGGCTGCCAACAGTCGAGGCTGGCTCGGTGAGCGAACTGGTCGGACCGAGCCCGCCCTCGCTGTTCGTGGGGAGATTCGGCTACCCGAAGGTCCGCACAGGGCCCAGCGCGGCTTGGATCCCCGATGAAGGCGCGGATGCCGCCCCCCTGGCAAGTGGCGACCCAGCTGACCTCTTCGGAAGGCCGTTGGAGGAGGTCGCCGCGCGCCATGCCAACCTGATCACCGGAGGGAGTACCATGTCAGTGAGCAGCCCGGGCTCACCGGATGCCACGCTCGAGACGACCCAGCAGATAGCGATGGCAGAGAGCAGCGTAGATGTAGAGTTGGACTTCGCTAGGCCCATCATGGTCGGCGGGAACCCTACATTCGACAGCATGAGCACTCCTCTCGGGCCCTCGGGAGAGGTTTTGCGAGCCGAGGTGGTGGGTCATGTCAGCATTCCGCGGAAAGTCGATGCTGTGGTAGATGAGGACGATCTGTTGGCCCTCGATGCGATGAGCGAGCTGACCGAGGCCTCGATCGGTGAAGCGCAGATATCACGCCTGCTCTCTTCCGGCCTACTGGGTCGCGAAGGCAGTAAGAAACTAGTGCCGACCAGATGGAGTATCACAGCCACTGATGATATGCTGAGCAAGCGTCTGTGGGAGAAGGTCAAGGGAAACCCTTCACTGGACAAGGTGCTGGTTTACGAGGCGACATACCTCGACAATATCTTCCACATCATCCTCACTCCTGGGCTCTGGGCCTTCCACATGCTTGAGGCGTGGACACGTGGCTCGGTATGGACTGGAACCGGCAAGGTACTGGGGGATTGGGAGGACCTCGAGCCGCGCAGCGAGTACGCACACAGAAT
>JAKUUO010000046.1 GCA_022448665.1 Candidatus Thalassarchaeum betae
CTATCTCCTGTGGCCAGATAATGCCCATCGCGTCAGCCACAGCTGGTGGCTCGGTGACATCCACAATCCTCAGACCAGCATCCCAGTAAGATGCGATCAGAAGCTTCTGCTTGGTCACAGGGTGGACGAAGAAGACATGGTCGTGATTGAAGACTGAGCCGCCGCAGGTGGTCTGTCCTTCAGGAGTGTAGGCTCCCCAGCGGAGTATCTCGCGACTCGAGTTCTGCTCCTCCTCGTTCTGGTTCGGCATCCACGATTCTAAGCCTAGAGGGACGTAGAACACCTGAGTGCCCTTGACGGGGCCGCCGCCTGCTACGAGCTCGGGGTAGGGGTCGGCACCGAATAGGAACAGGTGGCACTCTTCGCCGGACCACAGTGGGTTTGCAGGCTCCCAGTCGCAGTAGACGTGAACATCCTGGTTGTGGAAGCCAGCAGGGGGGTTGTTCCACTCGGCGACCTTGATCGGACTGGTCTTGTCGCCGACGTAGATGACGTCGAGGCGGTTCATCCCGCTGTTGGCATCATCGTCATTTGGAATCGGGTCGAGCTCGCTGTTGGTCAGCTCGTGATTCACCAGCACCCAGTTGTTGTCTGGGGTGACCTTGATGTCGATCATCCGGGCGATCTCGGCGTAGTATGTTGAAAGCAATTGTATGTTGTTCGGGTTGCTGATGTCGAGAATCTCGAACTGGTTGTAGCTGGAGACGTAGGCGAAGCATCCGCCGCTGCCGTCGGCGTAGATCTCGCAGTCCTCGTGGAAGTTGCCCTCTATGGCGATCTCCGAGTTGTCACCCGGGGTCGGCCCGACGTTCTTCCACTCCGGGTAGCATGGACGACCAGCTGTGTTGTCAAGGTCTGCTGGCGGCTTGACCTCGCCGTCGCAGTTGAGGTTGTGGTAGTCAATCAGTTTCGCATTGGGTGTGTATAGTCGGTGGGCTGGCATGTCGTTGTGGGAGTGATTGGCATCCTCTATCTCGACTACGGGATCGACCCAAGCGACCGCATCGTCATCCGAGTCGTCCCCGGTGATGAACGAGAGGCATCCGGAGAGAGGCGCGAGCACCATCAGAGTGGCCATCAGAAGCATCGGGGTGTTTCCTATTCTGGACATGGCAAGGCCTCGGTTACCCAGCCGACGAATTCAGTCGGTTGTTGAATGCACCGGTCGCCCTGCGCTACGCGCTAGGGCGATTCAACTTCCAGAGGGATGCCGTACGGCTGATCTATGTCCAGTTGCACGATGTAGAGCCCGGTGGTGATGCAGGACAGGTAGGTGTACCCCTTGTGATACTCGGCGGCCCAGATGAAGGGAGTCCACCCGAAGTCGTAGTACGCGCTGTCCAACGGCGCACCGTCAGCGCCGTGGGAGACGTGGTAGCCGACAGTCGCGGCTATGTGCACGTCGGTCTTGTTGCCGTCTTCGAGGCCGCTGGCCATCAGCGTCTCGATGTCCATGACCCAGAGTCCGGCGTGGTAGCTGCCTAGGTAAATCCGGCCGTCCCAAGCCCCGCCATGGCTATTGTCAGGGAGTCCCGGTAGACCCGTCTGAAAAATCGCCGTGTCGGCGTTGTGCGGGCTGAACAGCAACCACTCCTCTCCACCCGGGATGTGGTGGTCCCAAGCGAATGGATTCTCCCAGCCGTGAATGAGCTCAGGCAGGAATCGGACATTGCCGTTGACCTCCTCATAGGGAGTCGTGTCTAGCAGGTAGCCCATCCCGGTGCCGACCGTGGTCTCAAGGACCTCGGTCGCGAGGAATGTCAGGTGCATCTTTCCCGGGGGATAGCCAAGGTGCGTCGCATCGACCATGTCATCGATGGGCTCCGCATAATGGATGTAAGAAGCCCTCCCGCCGTTCACATTGCTGGTGCACGAGCAGTCGATCTCCCCATCTCCGTCGAAGTCCTCGAACTCCATCCACTGGCCGACCTCAGGGGCTCTCCACGTGCAGCCTGCTTGGGAACCTCCTGATAATCGACATAGGGATCCGTACCAAAGATACTCGGCCAAATCCTTGTTGGGATGAGGTACGTCGGAGACATCGAAAATTCTCAGACCCGCTTCCCAGTATGCCCCGTAGATGTAGGTCCGGCCGAAGCGAGGGTCATTCTGTTCCTCTCCAGGCCAAGTCTGGACGGTCATGTCATGGATGTAGATCCAGCCTCCAAGGGTGGACTCCCAACTGACTTCGGCCTCGCCCACCTTGACTATTCGAGGCAAGTCACCATAGCCAGCGAAGTTCAGATGAGCGAGAGTGATCCCCCCGCAGGCATCACCCTGTCCCACATCGCACGACTCGTAGTCGGGGTTGGCGACGAAGATGTACCACTCGTTGTCAATCATGTGGGTGTAGAGATTGTGCGGGCCGCTCGGGTGGTCGACATCGTACCAGGAGTCGACCCAACTGGGGTCGGTCTTGTCTGTGACATCGACTAAGGTCACAGTGACTTGTGCAGGGTCCTCCCAGGCGCCCACATTCGGATCCGCGGCACCTGGGTCGACAATCTGGTTCTGGACTATGACGTACTCGCGTCCGTTGTACTCGAGGTACTTGACATCGAGGACCTGGGTGTTCGGATCGTAGTACACTCCAGTCACTGTGGTGTTTGCAGGGTTGGTCACATCGACGATGTGCATCTCCGACCAGCCTGCGATGTAGGCGTAGGTATTCCCATCGGGCGAGTCAGCGACCTGTATCTCGGCATTACCGGGTGCGGTGAGCTCATTGAAAGAGACAGGTTGGATGTTCTCGGTGTACATTATGTGTTGACTGGCATTCCTGTGGTCATGCTCCTCGTCTTGGAACAGAGGGTCAAGCATCGAAGTGCCCAAGACTTCTGCTTCATCGGAATCGCGAATCAGCATGAAGGAAGCCGCTCCTGCAACTAGAATGCATGCTGCAAGGCCGAGAGCGAGAGTGATTCGCTGACTGTCCATGCTCGCGCGAGTCTGCGGGTCATGTTGAAGCCATCGCCGCACTGCGGAGTTACATGCGCTACCGTTCGATTTTGGTACTGGCGCTCGCCGCTGCGCTGATGGCACCCCAGAGCGTCACGGCTCACGACCCAGAGAGCTTCACTGTGCTTCTATTCGAGGAGGGGCCGGTTCCAGGGAGCATCGCCGAAGGGACCCTGTTCGAGAACGACTCGTTGTTCTTCAGGAATCAGGACACCCGGGAGAACGCCACTCACCGCATACAGATCGACGCTGATGGGGACGGGGTCTTCGGCGGTGTCGACGACATGAGCACTCAGTGGTTGGCCTCGTCGTGCGAACTCAACGAAACAGGCCACAAGGTCGACGAGGAATGTCAGGCAGCCGAGGTTGTCCTGCTGTCGGCCTCTAACGGGTTGCTACCCGGAAACATCTCGATGATGCACCAGATAGATGCAAATGGGGAACTGATCGAGCGCCCGTTCTATGTCAACTTCGCATTGGATGTGCACACGACTCCATCCGACGGCTCGCCCACAGACGGCGAACGGAGGCTTTGCTGCGCGGACAACAGACCGGTCGTTCTTCTGCTTCTGGCCTCGCTCATCGGGATTGCGATCATCCTGCCCAAACTGATGGGCTCAACTGAGGATGAGTGAGCCCCTCTTGACGGTTGCACTCAAGAACCACAGTCGATTCGACTGGCCGTAGGGCGCTTAGCTCAGCTTGGAAGAGCACCTGGTTTGCAACCAGGTGGCCGGGGGTTCAAATCCCCCAGCGTCCACCACTTCACTACTCAGCAGTAAGCTGGTTCAGTATCTTCAGCAGGCCCCTGAGGGTCACCTCGCTGATGCCGGAGACCCTGCAGACTTCGCTCTGGGTCCTCGGTGAGGAGCTGTTCTGGGACGCCTTGTAGATGATGACGCCAGCGATGCCCGATGGCTTCTTGCCCTGCCATGACAGGTCGTCCTTGACGGTGTCCCACAGGTCCCTGACCTCACCTAGCACATGAGGCGGGAGGCCTAGGTCGGAGTGGAACTTCTCGAAGTACTCGTCGGGGCCGGTGATGTGGTGAGTCCCTAGCATCCTGGCAACCAGCCTGATGGTTCGCTTGAGCTCCTTCTCCTCAACCGGCTTGATCATGTCGAAGGCGGCGGCTACGTCCTCGATCCTACGGGGAATCTTGGCCTCTCTGGCGGCGATGTAGACGCAGGCCGCGGAGACGCCGCGAATGCTCCGTCCGGTGACGAGGCCGCGCTCGACGGAGTGCCTGTAAAGCGAGGCCGCCTCCTGCTCGATTTGAGACGGCAGGTCACCGCGGTCACGGATGAACTGCATCGCCTTCGAGAGGTTGCGGCTCCTGCTGTCCCTCGTCTTGCTGCGCTGGTCGATTCGCTGTCGACGCCTCCACTCGCGCAGGCCCTTACCAGTCATGCCGTGGCGCTTGGCGGCGCCGGCCGTTAGGTCGGAGCGTCGAATCTCGGTGGACAGTCCCTTGTCGGACAGAGTGAGCGTGGTAGGTGCTCCGACCCGACTCCTGTCGTCGCCGCCGGAGTGGTTTATCCATTCGGCGCCAGGGTCGATCATGTTCTCGGCAGCTACGTAGCCACACTGGGAGCATGAGGTCTCTCCTCGGACCTCGTCGGTGTCCCATGAATTGGCTCCGCACACCTTGCACGGGCCGGTCATGGACTCGGTGCCGCGCTCTCTCGAGGGGCGTCGAGCTGGGCGAATCGGCTTAGAGCGGCTTCGCTTCTGGGAAGTACGCTCAGATTCGGCGGTCTGCCTAGCAGTGTCTCGTTCCATCTTCTCAACTCGCAGTTGTATAGTAGAGTCCTTCTTATTTAAGCATTTGCTTTTCTCGTTCAGAGTTCTTCTTCGCTCTTACATCAGCAAAGGGCAGGTGCTGATATCCTATCTCCGGGTTCGTTGGTGACCTAAGATCCCAGCGAGGGACACACACCCCCCCTCCACCTACGGTGGGGGGGTGTGTGGGATAATCCGTTGAAGGGAGCCCGGAAACTCTGTCCCCACAACTTCTTGCACCGCTCGACCTCCCTCCGGGGCGTGTCTGAAGGCTCGCCGATGAGGACAGCCGTGCACCAGTCCCACCTAGATGCGGGCGGCAAGATGGTCGACTTCCACGGTTTCGAGTTACCGATATGGGACTCCTCGATCCCAGAAGAGCATCTGGCGACCAGGACCGCCGCAGGGCTGTTCGATGCCTACCATATG
>JAKUUO010000047.1 GCA_022448665.1 Candidatus Thalassarchaeum betae
CCACGAGCACGAGATACATTCCCTGTACAGCGAGGGTTACCTGATCAACAACGACCAATACCAATCCCACAACTACGTCGATGAGGCCACCGGAGCTCATATGATGGCCAACATAAGGGTCAGCGCCACGATGTTCTACGTCACCACTGGCACGCACGGTGCCCACGTGTTCGGCGGGATAGTCGGACTGACCTACCTGACCAACAAGGCATGGACCGGTGCATACAAGCCCCAGAGCGCTGTCTCAATCGAGTACTTCGGCCTCTACTGGCACTTCGTCGACCTGGTATGGGTCCTCGTGTTCCCATTCTTCTATCTGTACTGAGGTGAAAACATGTCAAACACAATCATGGGCAAAGACGCATACTGGATGAACTTCGGCGGCCTGATGGCTCTCACCATCCTAGAGGTGATGGCGGTGGGCTCAGATCTCTCGGGCATTGCAGCGGATTATGATACCACTGAGAGAGCTATCACACTGTGGATCCTGACCATCATCGCGATACCGAAGTTCATGATGATAGCAGCCATCTTCATGCACCTATGGGGAGAGGAAGATTCGGGGATAATGACTCTTACCGCTCTGTTCCCGGCCTTCTTCATCATCGTCATGGTCCTGTTCATCGGACTCACCCACCCAGAAGCGACCACGGGCCTGCCCGCATGGTGCAGACCCGGTACATACGGTCTGTGAGTCCGAAAGGATTCATGGACAGCGACGGCTTCGCAATCCTGCTGCAGACGTCGCTTAGCCTGGTATAGCGCCGGATTTGAAATCCGGTGTCCTTGTGACTCGGGAGTTCAAATCTCTCCGTCTGCGCCACTATCACTCGTTAGGAATCGAGGCTGCGCCCCGTACTGTCAACTGGTCGTCGTGGTACTGCATGATAGCTGGGGTAGTGATGACTGCCTCACCATCTACGTTCAGGAAAAGAGGGTCTCCGTCGGAGGCACTGAGCTCGAATCTCTCTGCGGGCTGCATGGTAACCCCCCACTTGC
Organism: Candidatus Thalassarchaeum betae; assembly: GCA_022448665.1. Classification (GTDB taxonomy): domain Archaea; phylum Thermoplasmatota; class Poseidoniia; order Poseidoniales; family Thalassarchaeaceae; genus Thalassarchaeum. The sequence goes on from JAKUUO010000047.1 coordinate 1,000, forward strand.
CGATATGCTTGCCCTTCTCGAGGGGGCCCATCAGCATCAGCATCTGCAGTTTGGAAAGGCCCCAAGCCATCACCAGCGAGCAATGGCCTTGGGTCGGCCTGGCTCCTGGGGCCACCCTGTATCCGCCTCCGAAGGTCTGACACTGGCTGAGGCAGAACAGGCCTGAGAGGTCGACCCCTCTCTCCTCTCCGCCGTCTATGGCGATCCTGCCTCGCTGCTTCTTCCAGAAGATGATCGCCTTGATCGCAAGAAAAGTGTACTTGGTCTGGCCCCGGATCCTCTTGAACTGGCCCTCGTCCTTCATGCGGTTGACAATCGAGGTCACACCGGCGTCACACTCGAGGAAGCTCCAGCGCACGAGGTTGCCGGGCGTCTCCGGCTCGCCGTTGCAGGAGCGAGGCACGGGGGCGGCCTTGACCGGATGATCTGGCGCTGGGGGCCCTTCAACGCGAACAGAGCCGACCCTGCGGTCGGTTCCGTTGACTAGGATGTCGACCGCGCCCTGCATGTCACGGAACTTGTTGCCCTTCGGAGTGGGGATGCCGTGGGCGCGGGCGTAGTCGTTGCCGCTTCCCATGGGGAGTATGCCCAGCACCTTGTCGGAGCCTCGCAGACCGGAGGCGACCTCGTGGACGGTGCCGTCGCCGCCGACTGCGACGACGAGTTCGTGATCGCCGTGACGCAGTCCCTCAGCGATGTCCATCGCATGGCCCGGGGCCTCGGTGTGATGGAGGTCGATGTCGAAGCCGGCCTGCCTCAGAGCGGGCTCGAACTGGTCCCACTGCTTGACTGAGAGCCCGTCGCGGGCGTTAGGATTGAGGATGCAGGCAATGCGAGACACAATATCCACAGGATGGGCTTGCAACTTGAATACTCTCAATACAAGAAATGATGAGTAGGAGGCAGTTCCCGAGTCTGGGATTAGATGGACGGTGAAGCCGATTTCATGCGACGTGCGCTCGAGTTGGCCGAGTTCGGAAGAGGGCGTGTGATGCCCAATCCGCCGGTCGGATGCGTGCTTGTGCGAGACGGCGAGATTGTCGCTGAGGGCTGGCACGACCACATCGGTGGACTGCACGCCGAGCAGATGGCTATCGCCGAGGCCGAGGTTCGTGGGGTTCCTACGCTAGGGACCACGGCCTACATCACCCTCGAGCCTTGCAATCACTTCGGCAGGACGCCGCCTTGCACAGAGGCCTTGCTCTGGGCCGGTGTGAGCCATGTCGTGGTCGGTGCAGCGGATCCGAATCCGACCGTACGGGGTGGCGGGACTGAGACACTGCGCTCCGGGGGAGTGAATGTCGAGGAGGGCCTGCTCGTGGACGAGTGCGAGGAGCAGATGCACGAGTTCATGCACTGGTGCCGAACCAGACGCCCACACGTTCTGCTCAAGGCCGCTATTGACGCCCACGGTCGGATTGACGGTGACCCAGCTCTGCCTGCGGAGCGCTTCTCCTCGGAGGCCTCGCTCGGGCTGGTTCACGAACTCCGAGCGGATTCTATGGCGATTCTAGTCGGGATCAACACCGTGATTCGCGACAATCCATCGCTGACAGTCCGCGGACCGGACATAGGCCCGAGGGACTCGCCTCTCAGAGTCGTAATCGACCCGAATTGCAGAGTCCCGGGAGATAGTGAGCTGCTGGTCGATGGCGCAGCGCCCACGCTGCTGGTCCACTGCACCGATCCGGGAGCCATCGACGATGCGCCTCATGTGGAGCGAATGATGCTGACGGACGACGATGGTGAGTTACCGGTGTCACGGATTCTGGACATGCTGGGAGATCGTGGAATCCAATCCCTCCTAGTCGAAGGAGGAGCGGATACCTGGAGGCGCTTCCTCGCAGAGGAAGCGGTCGACCGAGCGCACCTGTGCCGCTCGCCATCCACCCTGTCCGGCGATAGTGACCTGAAGTTCGACGAAGACGAGTTGTCGGACGCCGGGCTGAGGTGCGTTTCGACGATCGATGTGGACGGTGACGAAGTTAGCCACTGGAAGCGATAGTGGCGGGCCGTGCAGGATTCGAACCCACGTCCCCGGCTCCGAAGGCCGGAAGGATATCCAGACTACCCTAACAGCCCTCTCCAACTCTCGAGCCGTGGCGACCCGTCTTCAATCCGCCGGATGGCAGACGACCACCATCCTCGCTAGGCTACGGTGCACCCTAATTGGAGATTTGAGCACCGGCACCCACCCGTGTTCCAGTATGAGGGCCTCGACTTCACCCCAAGGCCTGCCCATCACCTGGTAATCCTGCTCAGATTCCTGCGAGAGGGTTTCCGGGCCTGCTGGAAGCATCGTGCAAACGGCGCCCTGCGAGTCTATCTGGTGGGCGGCCGACATCGCCTCCAGGAGCAACTCAAGGCCGTCGTCCGACTTCCACGAGCTGCGTCCGTAGGGCGGGTCGAAGGCGAAGATGCAGCCGCTCCTCTCACCCCAGACGGAGGCGACGTCGGCTACTGCGCTCATCTCGACGCTCGCCGACACACCCGCCCAATCGAGATTCTGACGGGTCCCCTCGACCATTCGGCCATCGAGGTCACTGGCTAGGGTCTCCAAACCCTGCAACGCGGCTTCGATCGCTATCCCACCGGTGCCGCAGAACGGGTCGACCACTGTGGTCGACTCTACTCCAGCGCGATGTGCCAGGGATATCAGCAGCCTCGCCTGCCGGGGGTCTAGGGAGACTGGTTGGAAGAACGGCCTATCGGTCGGTGCTCTGCCGGCGAAGCTCTCACGCTGCCAGGCGGACTCACGAAGCCCCCAGACGACTTTCGGGCCGATGAAGCTCATCGAGTCGCGATGGATGGGGCCGTCCTCGGGACCCGCCAGAACTACTACGATCTCGTGCTCCGGGCTCTCGAGGTCCACCGGGTTGGCTTCACTCATCACCAGCGCGCCCACTTCGCCCTCGATGGCGCTGCGGGACAGACCATCGATTCCGGTGCCGAGATTGCGTGCACGGACAGCAAAGCTACCTTTCGGAAGATTCGAACCTGCCCACTCAGCAATATGCTGAGCCAGTTCTCCATCTGTGATGCTTGTGTGCAGCCAGACTCGTCCAGCACTGCTCAGGACCTCGTCGAGCAAGGCGGCTCTGGAGAGCCGGCGAATCGCCGAATCGGTATGCGGGATGTAGACCACCCTCGGATGGATGACCTCGAGAGGGCCTGTTAGCGCCTTGATCTCGGCCCTGAACAGGTGCGGATGCCATCCGCTGCCGATCAGAGTCAGTCCCTGCATACGCGCCCCTCCATGCGGTCGGCGGCGGGCTTCAACCCTAAATGCCTCGACCGTTACCGTGGACCACCACGGCAGGGGGGAAAGCGAGAATGGGCTGCAACTTGCGCGGTTTGGCTGTCATCGAGCCCCTCGAGATGAGTGAACTTTCAGGTCAGAGAGTGGCTGTGGACACCTTCCTCAACGCCTACCAGTTCATCACCTCGCTGACCGGCGAGGACGGCAAGCCGCTGTCGTACAACGGCAAGCCGGTGGCCCACCTCATGGGATTCCTCGACCGTACCACCGTGATGCTCTCAGAGGGCATCGACCCGGTGTACGTCTTCGATGGTCGGCCGCACGAACTCAAGCGCGAGACCCTGAAGGGGAGAAGGGAGCGTAAGACAGAGGCGGTCTCTCGCTGGGAGGCGGCCGTCGAGGCGGGTGATATGACCGCGGCCAAGAAACTCGGCCCCCAGACCGCCGAGTACACGCCCGAGATGGTGGCTGAGACCAAGCGGCTGTTCGAGCTCCTCGGAGTGACCTGGGGCGAGGCCCCGATGGAGGCAGAGGGAGCGGCTGCGGTTCGCTGCGCGAGGGGCGAGGTCGGCGCTGTGGCCAGTCAGGACTGGGACACTCTGCTCTACGGCGCACCGGTGATGGTCCGCAACCTCACCTCACACGGGACCAGGAGGTTCGGGCGAGT
>JAKUUO010000048.1 GCA_022448665.1 Candidatus Thalassarchaeum betae
TCCCGGCCACTTCGGGGCAGTCGTCGGAGAGGTCGGTCCCCGATTGGTCGGCGTAGCCGTCCCCGTCATCATCCGACCACAGCAGTTTGTCGTTCGGATAGGAGTCGCTGGCCTCAGACCAGCCGTCACCGTCACTGTCCAGGCAACCCAGACTGTCCAGGGTCGAGTTGCCCCAGACGTCGGGGCAGCCGTCGGGGGCGGTCGCGGGCGCGGGGTTGTCACCGTACCCGTCGGAGTCGCCATCGGCCCACTGGGTGATGTCGAACATGAATGCGTCACCGTCGTCGGACCAGCCGTCATCGTCCATGTCAGGGCACCCGAGTCGGTCCTCTGTGCTGGTGCCCTGGGTCATCGGGCAGTCGTCGAGGCTGTCGCGGATGCCATCGAGGTCGGCGTCGGGAAAAGGGTCGATTCTGATGACACGGTTCAATCCCGCATCGACGTACCAGAGCTTGTCGCCCGGTCCTACCTCAAGGCCCATGATTGAGTTGGCGTTGGTGTCGACCGTCTGCATGTGAGTGGCGCTCTTGCCGTCATTTGCAAGCTCGTAGGCGCTGATCTTCCCGTTGCCGTTTTGCGATACGAAGAGCGTGTCACCGTGCAGGGCGATGCCGGAAGGAGAGGAAAGGCTGGAGGCGAGGACACCCCATTCCACGTCGGTGATCTCGCTGTACTCTGCCAGCTCCGAGTCCTTCTGCGTGCTCGAACCCATGATGTCCGTCGTCGTGGTGGTGGGGTCGTCGGTGTTGACCCAGAGAACCCGGCCAGCCCCGGTGTCGGCGATGTAGAGGATTCCATTCGCCTTGTCGAGTACCATGTGGCCCGGGACGCCTACGCTGCGTGTGGGGGTGATCTCGGTGTAGCGTCGAACGACACCGTCGTCGTGGTCTTCTCCGCCGGTATCGTGGTCGTCGTGGAAGTCGTAATACACCAATTCACCGTAGTAGCCGTCGTTGTACCAGTAGGCATTGCCCGAGTCGTGGGCGATGCCCATCCCGTTCGGACTCTCGTGCAGCATGTCGAGGTGGCTACCCAAGGGTCCGCCTGGTTGCTGGTTCTCCATGGCGAAGTGGGAGAGCGACGAAGGCCAGAGTGCCGGCCCCATGAAATTGTTCGGCGGTTGCTGGCCGTTGTACGTGTTGCGGGTTTCTTGGGCCGAGGCGAAGATGTAGTCGAACTCGGAATGGTCTTGTCCGAAGGCGAACGCGCTGACCTCCTCCATGAAGTGGTTGCCGTATGCGTCCTGCCTGTTCTCGCTAGACTGGCCTGCTAGGCCTGCACTGTGTATGATGGTGACGCTGTCGGTGGCGCGATTTACGACCCAGAGCTCGTTTTGCCGGGACGAACTTGGGTGGAATTCGAGGTCGCGCGGGACGTTGAGGTCGTCACCGTCTGTGGCGATGACGGTCTCATTGAAGCCGGGACCGAATTGCTCGACGTAGGTGTGTGACGAGCGCGCGCCACCTTCTGCGACGGCAGTGGGTGACACAGCGAGGAAGGCGCTCGTCAGGAACATCGTCAGAATGAGCATCGATGTTCGGGTCCTACTTCTGGCCGAGGAAGTCATGCATCGGGCGAACAACCCATCCTATTTTGTGCCTCTGCCCGCATGCTGGGAGGCTGTCGCTCAGGAAAGTCGCTGAATTGGTTCTTAGGTAATAGCGGCCCTAGCGAGCCCATGAGAGTCCGGAGGCTCGGGATGCTGCTGTCGGGTCTGCTTCCGCACCCATGCGACTCCGTCGAGCTCGAGCAGTACACCACCGACGGCGACCTAGCGGCTCGCTGGCTCGCCGACATCTCCGCGTTCGACGACCTCACTGAGGGCTGCACCGTGGCAGACCTCGGTGCGGGCAACGGCGTGCTCGGGCTGGGGGCGCTTGCGATGGGCGCCGGCCGAGCAATTCTCGTGGAGGCCGACCCGGGGGCTTGCGATGCGGCGCTGGCGAACGCCGAGTCGATGGGGCTCGCCGAGTCCGTCGAGATCGTCTCCGCGACGCTGGGCTCGGACCCGGTCGATCTTGGCGCTGCCGATTTGATCGTCAGCAACCCGCCCTGGGGCCGCCAAACCGCCAAGGCAGACCGCCCCTTCCTCGACGCCATCCTGTCTTCCGGCCTCCCCGCCCATCTTCTGCACAGCGCCAAAGCCAGTCACATCGAGCCGTTGTTCGAGGCCTCGGACTGGTCTGCCGAGAGATACGGCGAGGCTGACTTCGCCCTCCCGGCGGCATACTCGCACCACAGTCGACAGAGAGGAAGGACAAGAGTTGCTTTCTGGCGACTCGTCCCTCCCTGAGCCTACGGCTCAATCCGGCCGGACCGTTCATAGGGGGTTGTCCGGTCGGCGGGCCGATGACCGCTGCTGCAGGAGACTTCGTCACACCAGGCTCTTCCGTCGAGATTCCCGATGGCGTGGAGGCTGGAGATGGAATCCACAACGACACATCTGGCGCCGTCGCAGTAGTCACAGGAACACTGGTTCAGAGCAACGGGACAATTTCCGTCGATCCCAGTAGGCCCTCAGTAAACTCCCCGAAAATCGGTGACGTAATCATCGCCGAGGTCAACCGGCTCAACCCCAAGACCGCTGAGGTCCGCCTGCTCCACATCGAAGGCAAGGACGGGGGGCACAGGGACCTACCAGCGCTGAAACTCTTCGCAGACATCTACGTCACCAATTTCGTCGATCGCTTCCTCCCTTCCGCCGGCGACGCCATGCGCAAGAGGGACATCATACGCGCGCGCATAGTCGAACTCGATCCCATGCTCAAGGCAACCACGCGCGATGACCCCGAACTTGGGGTCCTCTACGCCCTCTGCCCGCAGTGCGGAGAGGATCTGGAGACCAGCAGCAAGACCCCCGACTTCAACGTCGAGTGCCCACGCTGCGACTACACCGGCTACAGGGTCCTCTCCAACGGCTTCGGCCACGGCCACCTCATCGGCGAGGACATACAGCCGCTGAACCGACCCGGGGCTCGCTGGTCGTCCGAGGCCGAATCAATGCTCGGCCACGACGGCGCTCGCCCCTATCTCTCTCCAGTGGCCGACCACCGTCGAGGAATGAGCCACGAGATGCCGGACTCAGCCCGTCGTGCACGGGCATCGCAGTCGCGAGGCAGCGGCGGAGGAGGCAGGCCCCGGCGCGAGATGCACCCGACCACCTGCACCCTGTGCGGAACCAAGACCCAAGTACCGTTCAAACCGACTCCAGGCAAGCCTATCCGCTGTCGTGACTGCATGGACAAGGTCAAGGACGGCAAGGCCTCGAGGAGCGAGCTCGCCAAGGAGCGCGAGGTGATGAACGCTGCTCGCGCGGAAGCAGGCGAGTCGATGGGCGCCAAGCTGTTCGTGGGCGGAGTCTCCTACGATGCCACCGAGGACGAGCTCCGCGAGATCTTCTCGGCCCACGGCGAGTTGAAGGAGGTCCACATCGCCACCGACAGGGAGACAGGGCGCTCGAGGGGCTTCGCCTTCATCACCTTCGCCAGCCAGAAGGCAGGCATCGCAGCCATCAGGGAGCTCAACGGCACCAAGTTGCACGGCCGCAAGATCACTGTGCAGGAATCCAACCCCAGCGGCGGCAGGGACCGCAAGCGGCGTCCTCGCCGAAACTAGCGAAGCCGTGAATACCCGGTAACCGGCCCCGCGAGTGGGGCTCAGATGGAAGGATGGCTCGTCCTCGACGGTTACGAGGACGAGCCGGCCGCTTTCGGGGTGCCGAACTACCTCGGCTTTCACATCCGCTACATCTGCGGCGTGCTGGAGGCCCGAGGCGTCCCGTACACCTACATGACCATCGATGAGTGGCGTATGCACCAGAAGCCCCGTTTGGCCGAGCCCGGGCAGAGGGGCGCTCTCAGGCGCGAGATGTCAGAGTTGGCGGGTGCGGTGGTACTGGCCGGCGCAGTGGTGCCGGGCAAGTACGTCCGAGGCACCCCTATCAGCCGCCGCGAGATGGACGACTTCCTGGCGATCTTCCCCAGCGGGCAACCCGTCCTGTGCGGAGGATGGGCGATTCGCCATTGGCGTTACGACGGCTGGACCCCGCTGCGCTCGAACATGTTCTGCGCAGTCCAAGACACCGATGCGTCCCTCGATCACTACCTGTCGACCGGGGAATGGGGTCACGCGAAGAGAGATCCCGAGCAGTGGACCAGATGGGCGCAGGCGGGAGCCTCGTCGAAGGCGGTCACTGGACATCCCGACCTGACCGCTCCTGACGGCTCACCCGGTCCCCTGACCTACGAGATCGAACTCTACCAGGGTTGCGTCCGCTTCAAGCGAGGCTGCAAGTTCTGCATCGAACCGAAGAAAGGGCTCCCTCTATGGCGTAGCGAGGAGGATGTCCTGACCGAGCTGACAGTGGCCATGGACTCCGGAGTAAGGAATGTTAGTATTTGTGGTGCGACGGACATCTACACCTATCGCGCCGAAGGCGTCGAGGAGCTCGAGTACCCGATTCCCGACCCCGAGCCAATAGCAAGGGTGCTACACGGCGCGCGCGAGGACGAGAGACTGGATATCTTCCATGTGGACAACGCCAATCCCTCTATT
>JAKUUO010000049.1 GCA_022448665.1 Candidatus Thalassarchaeum betae
AATTGATCTCGGCATCCTAGATTGCTCGCTCGAGGAGGCCTTGGGGGAGGACTTCGATGGACCATACAGGAATTACTTCATGCACGGAACGGGGCATATGCTGGGCTTAGATGTCCATGATGTAGGAGGTGGCCGCCAAGGTGACGAGGGCCCGGAGCGCGAACTCGAGCCGGGCATAGTCCTAACTGTCGAGCCAGGATTGTACTTCGGTACTTGGAGAACCGATGTCGAGATTCCCGAGAGGTACTCTGGAATCGGCGTCCGCATAGAGGATGACGTGCTCATTACGGGCGACGATCCTGTGGTGTTGTCCTCGAATTGTCCGAAGACAATTGATGAAATAGAAGCACTCATTGGAAGCGACCGGTGATATACTGTCTGACTGGAGATCCATACTGGCCGCTCAGGTGTCTACAGATTACCAGAGGCTGGGCGTCGAAGACGCGGTCACGCTTTACGAGACCGCCGATCTAAATGACTTGATGCACGCTGCTATGGTACGCAGGAGGCAACAGGCACCCGGCGGCGAGGTCACATATCTGATTGACAGGAATGTTAACTACACCAACGTCTGCACCATAAACTGCCAGTTCTGTTCCTTCTATCGCTCGCCAGAGGATCCTGAGACATACACTCAGTCAGTTGACGAGATAAGTGAGAGGTTATCCGAGCTTGAGGCTATCGGGGGTTCACGTGTCCTGATGCAGGGAGGCGTCCACCCTGAGCTCCCCTTGGACTGGTATGTTAATCTCCTGAGTGAACTTAGAAGGATGCACCCATCTATTGCGTTAGACTGCTTCTCACCGATTGAGATCGAAGGTATCTCCGATGTATGTGGGATGACTACTCTGGAGGTTCTCTGCCAACTCAAGGATGCGGGCATGCACGGACTACCTGGGGGCGGGGCCGAGATGCTGGTGGACGATGTCAGGCTGGACATCTCTCCGAAGAAGGGCTCGGCAGACAATTGGATCAGGGTGATGAAAGAGGCACAGAGTTTGGGACTTACGACCTCAGCGACCAACGTCTTCGGCTTTGGGGAAACTCCCAGACACCGAATCTTGCATATGGACAGAATTCGAGTAATGCAAGATGAGGCGCATTCGTTGGGACGTACTGGATTCACCTCATTCATCGCTTGGCCGGTGATGCTGGAGAACAACAGTTTCGGGACGCGGAACAAGGGACGGAACAGGTTCGTGTTGGGAGCGGGTCCGATAGAATACCTACGTCACGTTGCCATCTCGCGTTTGTTCTTCGACAACATTGAGCACATTCAGGCATCTTGGCCGACAATGGGAGTTGGTGTTGCTCAGATGGCATTGCTTGCTGGGGCGGATGACGCCGGCTCCACTATGATGGAGGAAAACGTCGTCTCAGCATCTGGGACCACCAAGACCGAAGCATCGGAGAGGGAGCTGCAAGGTATGATACTCAGAGCCGGTTTTCGTCCGCGCAAGCGAGACTCTGACTACGTTTCCTTGGACACGGACGTCGATTACGAGATTCTGGCAGCACCAGTGCCATCGCAATCCGGATAATCAGTCCGACAATTCTGTCCTCCCGCTTCGCACGGCCATCTTCGATATTTCTTCCAGTCCCTCTCGTGAAGGCATCTTCAGCGGCCTGACCCACTTCATCCTAGTGCCATCGTCTCTAATTGCTTGAATCACGAGCTCCCAGTGGATTGCTATCACAGCAGAGTAGATTGAACCGGGCCACAAGTTCTCTGGACCTTTGAGTCGATGGCTAACCTCGCTGCCCCCTATATCGACCCATTCGCCTGCCTCTTGAACTCGCATCGGCTCCAGAAGCAGCACCCTCTGATGCGCGACTGGCATAGGGATTGCCTCACCTACCCCTGTACCGAGTTCTTCGCCAGTTGTGATTCTGCGCTCGGGCAGCTGCGTGGACATTCCCGGCGCCGGTTGTCTACCCTCCTTTCTAGTCAGCGCTTCGAGCACTTTACTCCTTTCCGGCACTGCGATGCCTACTTGGATGCGGGCTCGGTTGGCCATTATCTCCAATGGCATTCGCATTTTGTCGATTCTGACGCCATTTCGCTCGTTAACCAGTGAGATAACAGGAGATTCCAGAGGAGATTCGATGTACGCATTCTGTCTTCGAATGTCTCGTAGGTTTGCAACCATCCTAGAAACGATGGGCAAGAGAAAAATCGGGAATGCAACGAGTAGCATCTTGGGGTAGTCCAAAGGGCCGATTCTGTATGATCCAGCAATTGCCTCCGATAGAAATCCAATCTTCACTAGACCCGGCTCCATCGAGTGAACCAGCAAAGTAAGAATCAGCAGAGATACCGTCGGAGCTATCAGTCTCCTAGCCAGGGAGTGCAACGGGTCGGGCTCAATGTACCAACCCTCCCTCGTCCTCAACAGGAAGGGAAACGGGGCGGTGGAGACCTCGGATTGTATTACTGGCCATTCAGGGTCATCATCCTTGCAACGCCTCCATTCAACCATCCAATCATCATCCATGCCTATTTTGAAAGAAGGTGGAGGCGGATGCTGGGACTCCAACACCACTTCGACCAAGGGGACCCCTGAGGCATTCATGTTTGAATGCTCGAAGGGAGGGTACCTGATACGCTGGACCGACCTGTGCAATTGATCACCCTAGGAGTATGGCCTTCACGGCTCGTTTGGTCAGCGAGCGGAATTCTGGGATGTCCCTAAGCATTTTTATTCCCAGTGGGATGGGGTGCTCAATCTCTCCGATATCGTTGATCAACTCAGTTACTTCGGGACGCGCCCATACGGAAAAAATCTCGTCCAACTCAGCGTCTGAGGATTCGGTTAGGAACGCGTCTCGCAACGCCCTCGCCCTCCTTTGATCCTTCCTCATTGGCTCCATGAGTTCAGCGATCCCCCTCATACTGGAATCCGATAAATTATCGCTCTCAAGAGCATCGAGCAGTAGAGGAGTGACCAAGTCAACCTGGGCGAAGCCAGGCCCTATTCCACCTCCAGTGGTAGGCTTGCACAGCCCCGCAGCGTCCCCGAACAGTGCTACTCTGGCTATCATTGGACGTTTCACCATGCCACTGGGTATGGGTCCGCAGAATCTGCCGACCTCTCTGCATTCCGAGAAACGCTCAGCCCAGAGGGGATCCTCTCTCAGTCTGTCTAGCAATTGCTCGCAGGACTCGCCACCCATCAGTTCTGGTTTGCTCCATGTGCCTATTCTAGTGGTTTCCCCAGAGGGTATCGCCCATGCGAAGAAGCCCGGCGATATGCGTGAACCGGTGTACATGTCTAGGCGCCCATCCTCTCCCTGATACCCGGTCACCTCGACTTGGAATCCAATCATCAGTTCCTTGGGACGCCCCATCTTGAAGTGTCTCCGTACCCAAGAATGAGCCCCATCGGCACCACAAAGCAGACGGCACCTGACTTCCTTCTCACCTTCCGGGGTTCTTATGGACAAGTTGACCGATCTCCTCTCAACTACAGCTGAGAGGGGTTTACTGGACAACCAGATCTGGACGCCTTTTCCGATAGCCTGCTTCACTATCCCTTCATCGAAGAGCTTGCGGCAGACGGACCATGTTCGGGTGCGACTCTTATCGCCGATTACAACAGGAATCCCAGAGGGGCTGTGTATTCTAGCGCCCCAAATGGGGGAGAGCACAGTGTGTTGCAATCCTGTGAGGTCCATGGATTCTGTATTGACTAGGCCAGCGCATTGGAACGGCCTTCCAATCTCTGCGTGTTCTTCGAGAAGGAGAACACTGACTCCGCCAGTAGCTAACCTAGTTGCGAGGTATCCTCCAACCGGTCCAGCACCCACGACTACAACATCGTACTCGGACACTTCCACACCACGCCTTGCAGGGCGATTGTTCTTGAGTACTGTCACGAAGTGACCGTGTTATGCTCCACTGCGGCGCCTTCCGCTTCTGCGTGCCCGTTTCTTCATCTCGTTGATGATGTCGCTCGCATCGGACTTGGTCATCTCGCCGATTTCTCTTAATCCAACAATAGCCAGAACCTCGCTAATTGGCATCTCATGCTGATCAGCCAACTTGTTTACCAAGTCGACCTGCGCCGGAGTCGCCGGCATATTCCTGCTCTTTTCAATCAGAGTCGATATCAATTCGCTAGCGGTGCCGTCTCTCCCACCAGTAAGCTCAGCGACGTCCGTCGAACCGACCAATCGTAGTGATTCATCAAGGTCCATGCCTGACTGATCGGAGAGTTTCACGATCAGGGCAGTCTGTTTATCGCTGGCCGGGAGGAT
>JAKUUO010000005.1 GCA_022448665.1 Candidatus Thalassarchaeum betae
CACCATGTCAGCCATGGCGGGACCCTGTATGGCGTCGCTCGGAACGACTCGCCAGAAGCCTGGGTAGGCACTGGCATCGCTCAGCCCGGGGTTGGTGCTCGCGTACGAGACCTGCGGAACTCCAGCAGCGCTCAGGATCGCGTTAGCAGCCATCGAGGCGCCGGAGCAGGCAGCTCCTGCGACACCGACCACGCCCGCGTCCACTAGGGACTGGGCGGCTCCAGAAGCGACATCGCCGCTGCAGCCGGAGTCGGCCTCGACCAGTTCGAAGTCTCCACCGGCCGCGTTCAGGTCATCAATCGCCATCTGTGCAGCGATAGAGAAGGGCGGTGCGTAGACTGCGATTGGGCCAGTCTGCGGGTTCAGCAGACCGATCTTGATGGAGGCGTACTCGCAATCGCCGTTGTCGACATTCGCAGCAGCATTGTAGTTAGTGGCTGCACTGTCTGTGCAACCAGATACCGATGTGCCTCCTCCGTAGGCTGGGTTTGCAACGCCCATGTAGTGGGCGGCAATCTCCTCAGCAATCTGTTGACCAACGTCGACATCGAAGCCTTCCATATTCCCATCAGCGTTAATGTTCTCAAACGGTGGGTAGAACGGGTCGTTGCAGAACGATAGTTCGCCAGACTCCAACACGCCTGTGAGGGTGCTTCCCTCAGTGGCTGCCGGGTACGCCGTAGCGGTGTCAGCATTCCTGTCGTCGGTTAGGACCACATTGCCCTCGAACCATGCATCAAAGATCATGTCATATTCGCCACTATCTACAAGCGCGGTTATCGCGACGTTCAGAGCGTCTTCGAGCTCATCAGAGTCCTCGCGAATAGCGAGGCCGAAAGTCTCGTCAGAGAAGGTCGTCATAAGAGCGCCCTCCAATGCGAGCACAGGTGCGTCGCCGAGTGCGTAGTCCGCATCTCCGTTGTTGATTGCGAGTATCACAGAAGGCCAGTCGGTGTAGGCTTGGATAGTAGCGGCGCCCAGGTTCTCCTGCGCGTAGATGTCCGAGGTGGTTCCCGATGCAAGTGCAATCGTAGTTCCAGCCGCGTTCAACTCGCTGACATCAGAGATGGCAGCGGCTCCACTAGCTCCAATGACTCCCTGGCTGCTGGTGTAGTAGCCACGGGTGAAATCGACCACTTGGTCTCTCGCATCCGTCTTGGTCATCGCCGAGAGAATAGCATCACACATATCTCCCGCATTCAGGTTGGGGATGATGGGATCCCAGTCCGAGGCCACCCACGCAGCGCTTACGCCAGCTGCGGGTGTCAGGGTCCAGGTTGGGTCGTACGTACACGACCCATCGTCGGATGTCGCATCAGCGTTGTAGTTGTTCGCAGTAGCGTCCATACAACCCATTACGTCTTCCGGTTCATCAGGTTCATCATCTCCCCCTAGACAACCAGCGAAAGCTGCCGCCAGCATGCTTAGGGTAAGCATCATTGCAATTATTTTCTTATTTTCCATAGCGTTTCACGCTCCAGTGTCGCCCGCGACAATGTGTACCCGTTATAGAGATTCGCGAGTATTACCGTAGGTAAACCGATTGGGGGGTAAAATATGGGAAATATTGCACGATTCACGGTTTTTCTGGGGCCTGCGCGAGACTAATGGATAGTGAGGATGATGGGGTGCAACCCCCCCGGAGGAGTGTGGGAGGCAAGCCGATGGACTACGCATCCAGCGGTGTTGACATCGATGCCGAGGGTCGTGCCGTTGAGAGCCTGATTGGTGCTTTGGGAACCTCTGTCAGGGCTCCAGGACAGAAGGGCGCTCCCGTGCCTCTCCCGGGGGGCTTCGGAGGCATCGTCGAATTCGGAGATTCTCGACTGGCGCTGGCCACCGATGGAGTCGGCTCCAAGCTCCAGCTGGCCAGTCAGATGGGACGCTTGGAGGGAGTGGGCATCGACTGCATAGCGATGAACGTGAACGACCTCATCTGTGTGGGCGCCGAACCGCTCGCCTTCGTCGACTACATCGCTGTCCCCAAGACCGATCCTCATGTGCACTCGGTGCTCGGCGCCTCGCTCGCAGAAGGATGCCGTTTGGCTAGAGTGACGTTGGCTGGTGGAGAGACGGCTACCCTTCCGGGAATCGTCACAGAGTTAGACCTCTCAGGCACTGCCCTTGGGTGGTTCCCGACCGGTCATGCAATCACAGGTGAGGGATTGAAATCTGGCGATGCCCTGATTGGTCTTCCGAGCAGTGGCATCCACTCAAACGGCTTCACACTGGTCCGAGCTGTGCTCGAGCGCTCCGGCGCGCAACTTGACGAGGCCTCTCCGTTCGATTCCGAGCACGATGGACGGAGGGTCGTTCTGAATCCGGGAAGCGATGGTCCCCCGACTCTGGGGGAGGTGCTCCTGAACCCGACTCGAATCTATGTCGACCCGTTAGTAGACCTGGTGCTTGCCTGCAGGAGCGGAAACGGTCCTTGCGCCTCGGCAGACATCAAGGCGATGGTGCACATCACCGGAGGGGGGCTGTCCAACCTTCTGAGGCTGCACGAGACGCTGGGTTGGCACATCGACGACCCATTGCCCGTTCCTCCTGAGTTCCGATGGATTGCCGAGGTCGGCTCGGTCGAGAGCAGGGAGATGCATCGCACTTTCAACATGGGGATGGGGATGGTGCTGGCAGTCTCCCAGAGCGTTGCGGGTTCGGTCTTAGAGTGGTTGGCTGAGCGTCTTCCAGGCACTCGGAGAGTCGGGTCTGTGAACAACGACGGGAGAAAGGTCACTCACGCAGATCCCAGCGTCGTCTTCGAGCACTACTGAGTGGTTTGCACCGTCGTCAATACCTTGTGCAATAGGCTTCTCGGACCAGCATGGAATCGCCAGAGCCCGAAGGCTGGCCCGGTGTGCTTCACCGCGAGGGGCGTACGCTGTGCAGGCTGGCTGTAGATCCCGCGGGAGCGGGTTCTGGACCTGCTACGAAGGGCGAGGGGGCGATCTTCCACAACCCAGCGATGGCTGGCAGCCGGACTCGAAGCGTGCTCCTGATGCAACACGCGATCGAGGCCGGTCTGCTCGGCGACAGTACAGTCTACGCATTGGATGGTTTGTCCGCTTCGGGCTTGCGGGCCCGACGCTGGCTGAATGAGCTCCCAGCTGATACCGCCGCACGAATCAGCGCGACGATGAGCGACATGGATCCGGTCGCACTGGACTGGGCTATGAGGTGCCACGAGGAGTTTCCACCCGAACATGGCAAGGGTGAGTTGATCGCGCATCTCGGCGACCTGAGGAAGACCGTGCTGGAGCACGGCCGCCACTGGGTCGATGTCGACCCTTACGGCTCTCCTCTTCCCTTCCTCGACACGGCCATCCAGTCGCTGGCCAGAAGAGGCGTTATGGAAGTCAGTGCGACTGATAGCGCGGCCTTGACTGGTTCTTCGAAAAACGCACTACTGCGGCGCTATGGGGCACGTGTGCGAACAGACGGGCTGGCGCATGACTCTGGCTTGAGGGTTCTACTTGCTACAGTGGCGAGAACAGCGGCACGGCACGATAGGTCGATCGAGCCACTGATGTCGATTTGGGAGTCCCACCACCTCAGGGTCTCCTTGCGTGTGGTACGCACCGTCGAGGGGGCCAATCGAGTCGAGGGTTCACTGGGTTGGAGGGTTGGTTCCCCCACAGTCGAAGAGGTCGGTTTGTCGATTTCTGCGGGGCTGCATCCGGAGACCACGCTGGACTCGCTGCCCATGCACTGCTTCCTACCGCTATCACATCCGGTCGAGCGGTCAGACAAGCGCGTCTCGGGGCCACTGTGGATCGGTCCGATCGGCCAATCAGAAGCGATGGCTTCGCTCACCGAGGAAAGGGCTCTGGAGATCTGTGGTCCGATCGCATCCGAGGTGGATGCCGTCGGATGGTCGGAGAAGGACTTCGAGTACGAGCGCAGGCGAATCGCGCGCAGCGTCAGGCACATCTCCGATGAGGCTGCGGTCATCGATGCACCTCACCTCATTCTAGTCGATGATCTGTCCAGCTGGCTCGGCTCGGGCTCGCCTCCGAGTCCTAGCGGGATGGTCGAGGCTCTGCGCGGGGCCGGGCACAGGTCAGCTGTCGCGCACTATGGCAGGCCGGCCTTCCGGACTGATGCTCCCTGGGACGTCATCGTCGGCGCTGCGAGAGGGCTTCAGCCGCCGATGTAAGACATCTCGACTCTCGGTAGCGCCGATGTCTCCTCTGAGCGCACCTCGCTGTATCGGTCATCACGTCTTGACCAGATAGCCGCAACCGCCTCACTCAGGGCTTCTCCATTGGCCCCGTTGTGGATGATTGCCCTGAGGTCGTGTCCACCAGAGGCGAAAAGGCAGGTGTGGAGTCTGCCATCCGCGGACAGGCGCGCTCGCACGCAGTCCCCGCAGAACGGCTCGCTGACTGACGAGATGAAGCCTATCTCCCCGGAGCCATCTGAGTGAGCCCAGCGACGGGCGACGTCGCTCGGTCTGCTCGATTCGACCGGTTCCAGTTCGAACTCTTCCTGCAGGTATCCCAGCAGGTCGGTGGAGGAGACGACCTGTCCTAGCTGCCATCCGTTGGTCCTGCCCACGTCCATGTACTCGATGAAACGCACAGTCACCCCTGTCCCCTTGAAGCGGCGGACCAGCGGCGCGACCTCTGTCTCATTGACACCTCGCTGCACCACGCAGTTCACCTTGACAGGAGACAGGCCGGCCTCCAATGCCGCATCGATCCCTCCTAGCACGACCTCGACCGGGATGCTGCTGTCGGTCATCTGAGAGTGGATCTTGGGATCTAGCGCATCGAGGCTTACGGTGACCCGGTCGAGCCCGGCATCAGCCAGTCGTGGAGCCTGCCCGGAGAGCAGTGAGGCGTTGGTAGTCAGGGCGACCTCGACTCCTGTGGAGGAGACCCGGGATATCAGGTCATGCAGGTCGGGGCGTAGCAGTGGCTCGCCGCCGGTTATGCGCACCTTCTCCAGCCCGAGCGGCCTGCAGGCGGTTACCACCTTCTCAATCTCCTCGAAAGACAGGTAGGCGCGTCGTGGGAGGAAGGTGTGATTCTCGCCGAAGCGCTCGCGGGGCATGCAGTACCTGCATCTGAAATTGCACCTGTCAGTGACTGATATCCGCAGGTCGCGGAGGGGTCTGCCCAGTCTATCCAGCAGGTCGGAGTCTGTCATGTTTCAGCGTGGAGCACTCCGGTGATGAGGCTTGCCTGTGTGCGGACAGGTTGAATAAAGGGCTGTACCAGCCGGTTATCGAATCCCATGCTCAGTATCAGCCCGAAAGCACGCGAGATGCTGGACCAATTCGCATCTCAGACCGAAGAGGCCAGCGAACTGTGCCTCAGAGTCGAAATCATCGGAAGGGGGCAGGAGGGTTTCCAGTACGACCTGCAGTTCATCGACGCCAATGACGCCAAGGAGGACGACATCGAGTTGCAAATCGAGGACATGCAGGTGCTCGTCGCGGCGAGGAGCGCCCAGTACCTCGAAGGCACTACGCTCGACTACAAGGAGACGCTTATGGGCGGCGGCTTCAGCTTCGACAACCCCAACCCGATGTGGATGGACGAGCTCTCTAAGGCGGTCGCTGATATCATCGCCAGCGAGGTCAACCCCGTAGTCGCCTCGCACGGTGGCCACGTCGACCTGATTGGTGTAGATTCGGGCAAGGCCATCATCGCCTTCGGCGGTGGCTGCCAGGGATGCGGGATGGTCGATGTCACCCTCAAGCAGGGCGTCGAGGTCATGATCAAGGACAGCGTGCCAGGTATCTCCGAGGTGGTCGATGCGACTGACCACGCAGCGGGCACCAATCCGTTCTACTAGCTAGTCAGAAGACCATCGGGACATCATCATCATCGTCTGTGTCAGGCGGTGGCAGGGCCATCGACTGAGCGCGCTCGAAGGCCTCTCGTACGCGCGCCTCGATGTTTCGAGCATCGTCCAGAAGACCCTGAACTGGAATCTCCCGGTCTATCAGCTCGCTCAGACCCTCGATTGCAATCAGCGCGGCTCTAGCATCGGGATACATCGGGTTGCACTCGGCAAGCAGAGCAGTGACGTCGAGTCCTCTCCTCTCACCCTCTGCAATCAGGTAGCCGGATATTCCCGCGACGATGCCATGCTGGATCTTCTGGATGCCGGCATTGTCGAGCTGTTCCCGGCTCATCTTCGTCGAAGAGACCCCCCAGAGGTCGCTGTCCTCCTTGATGCCCAGATCGTTGCTGACCACGCCGTCAATTACAATCAGACGGTCGAATCCTCCCTTAGTGAACCACTCTAGGACCGTCTCGCCGAAGTATACGTCGTTGTCACTGGGGAACTGTATCTCAGCGGTGAAGACGCCGAGACCGTCCCCTTGGTACACGCGCACGGGGTGTTTGGGCACGGAATCGTGGATCAGCGCGATGGCTGGGAACTCCGGATGCATGACCGTTCCCATCGGGCTCAGTTCCAATGTCTGGATGAGGTGCGAGGTCGCGATGACGCCCACTGAGCCCACGGTGGAGAAGCCACATACGGCGGTGCCACCCAGACGAGTGGGGTCGGCTTCAGCGTGAAGCACGAGGGGGTAGGCACCGCTCGAGTACTCGTCCATTGAACTGCCCCCACAATCGAGGTTTATTGAATCCCCCGATGAACACGACGCCCAGAGCGCTTGGATTCACGGTGTTGCTTGTTATGGAACGCAGCGACAAATTAACATCGAAGACGCACAGCGGCAGGATGCATGAGCGGGGTCGGGAGCAGCGGCGTAGGCAGGATATACATCAAAGCGGGTTCAGCGGAGATCGACCTCTCGGGCTCGGCTCGGGAAGTGAACGACGCGTGGCTGAACATCACCAAGCAAGACACTTGGCAGTCAACTCTCTCCAGAATACGAGTGGCTAGGCAGGAAGCCATCGAAAGCGCGCGTGAAGTCGCGATAAAAAAGGGCATACCGGAGCGCGGGTCTGCATTCAAGCGCCTCATTGACACCTGCGGCATCGAGAGGAAGAGTGACGTGATTCTAGCCGCCATCCACTATCTCAGGTCAGTAGAGAAGGAGTCGGACACCCCTCCTCGGGATCTGAAGACACTGATTTCCCAGACCAAGAAGTGGACTGATGATGATGTCTCGAAATGGAATCTATCTCTTTACATCAACCGGATGCTAAAGGGGGGCTCGGGACAGACACCCATGTTGGAATACCCCAAGGACATGCCAGAAAAGAATCGCTACGTCGTCTTGACGGAGGCCGGTCTCGACCACCTCGAGAAGCTGTCGCTGTGAGTTGGTCGCGTGACGGAATCGCCGAAAGACTGGTCCTTCACCTCGCACGTCGGCGAGGACCTGCGTGAGGCGGACCTTGCCGAGGCGGATCTCAGACGGGCCATCTTCGACAATGCCGATATGGAGGGAGCGAATCTCTCAGGTGCTAACCTGCGTGATGCGTCGCTCAAGCGGGCGAATCTGATGAAGGCGTCTCTGGACGGAGCAGACCTACGCGGGGCTAAGATGATCAAAGCTAGGTTGAGCTTTTCGAACCTGCAGGGGGCGCGTCTGGACGGTACGGACATGCGGGGGATCCGCGGCAAGTACGCTGTCTGGCGCGACGCGAACTGGTGGGATGCCGAGATGGATGACTCACTCCGCAAGGCGCTCGCCAAGAAGTGGCCGAGGCAATAGTCACTCGGGAGCGAGTCTGGCGAGTCCTTCTCGCATCCAGTCGGGAACCGTGACCTTCTGCTTGACGTTCTCCATGTCAACGCAGACCGTGACCTGGTCCGAGGTCCAGCACAGCACGTCGTCCTGATTGCGGAACTCGTAGCGCCACGAAATCGAGGTGTTGCCAATCCTCGGGACCGTGATTGTGCAGTGGACGGTGTCGCCATAGGCGAGCGGGTGGAGGAACTGGGCGTCGCTGTGCACCAGCGGGAAGCCGATGCCGTGCTCGTGGAGTATCGTGCCGTAGTGCATCCCGCACGAGTGCTCCCATGATTCCTCGTAGAACCGGTGGGCGAGGTCCCAGAACTGGGGGTAGTAGATTATCCGAGCCATGTCAATCATCGGGAAGTCGACCCGGCGCTGGGATGTGAATGCCATGCTGTCGCCTCGGGCACCTCATGCTTGAACGCTCGGTCATGGGGGTGGCGGACCCACCGCGATTCGAACACGGGTTTCCAGCTCCGGAGGCTAGAGTGATATCCAGGCTACACTATGGGTCCAGTGACGTAGCCAAGGACCCCCACTAATTGAATCGGTCGCAATGCTATGCACTGAGTCTGTAGTGGCGGACCCACCGCGATTCGAACACGGGTTACAAGCTCCGCAAGCTCATGTGATATCCAGGCTACACTATGGGTCCAGCGCGTTTTCCACCGGCGGCCTCTGTTTAACCCCGACGGTATCGGGCGGTAATCACATGCTCAGCGGGAGCACGGTCTTCCACCTCGGCTCGGCCAGCTTCTTGGCGTTGGGGGCGATTCTGGTGTTCTTGGTCTTGTGAGTCAGCACGCCGTGCATGCCCTCCACGGCGAACTTCACCCGCAACTCCAGCATCCGGTCTCTCTCAGCGGTGTTCAACTGCTCGGAGTCCAGTTCGACGGTGGTCGTAGCCTCTTCATCGCCCTCGTTCCTCAGGCTCAGGGTGTTGGCCTCGATATCTACTCTAGGAGAGAAGTCGTAGTCCTTCGGGTCGTTCATCCAGACCTCGGCATCGACGACGAGTCGGTTGCGTATGGAGACCTTGGTTATCTCCATCGACTTGACCATGCATCGCCATCGAGGGCGAGTTCAAAGCACTTCGCCAACGACTGTGAGCGTATCACACACCAATCTCACTGACCCTGGGAACCAGGATGATGAATTCGACCACCAGCGTCCAATCGTTGCCTTGGTCGGGGTCGACGTCGTCCACAGGCAAGTCCGGGTCGCATTGGTCAGCGGTTATCGTCCAGTACCACGTGCCTTGGCCGAAGCGCTCTCCTGGTTCGTTCAGCAGGCTCTCGATCAGGCCCTCTGACGAATCGGCTGTGATGGTGTAGCCGCTCTCGGGGTGAGAGTTCATGTCACCCCGGTCGATAGAGGCGCTCGCGTTCTCGGTTAAATTGTCGTGGCTGGTCGATGCGAATGTACTCCAACCCGTCTCAGGGATGTTTAGCGAGAGTGTGAAGTTGTCCTCGGGCCACATGATTGGAAGTATGTCTCGAGCGAGGGTGAGGGTCGCGTTGACCTGTATCATCCTCGCTCCGATGCCGGGCTCATGGCTGATTTCGTAACTCTGTCCCTGCTCGAGGTAACCCGACCATTCGACCTCGATGTGCTGCTCCTCCCAGACCACGCTGAATGTGCGTGAAATCACCATCAGACTCCATTCCACGGTGTGCATGGCTCCCTTGTCGTCAATCACCGATACGGAGCCGGTGCGATTTCCCGAACTATAGATTGTCAGGTCGACAAAGGACGAAGTGGCATCGGCATCGTTGGTCTGGTCGCCGTCGTGATCCGAATCCGAGCCAAGATCGAAGTCCCACATGAATTCGACAGCGGCCCCCTCAGGGTCGATTGAGTTGCTCGCGTCTAGCCTCGCCGTGTCTCCGGCTCGGATGTAGGTGGGCATCTCGAGCTCTATGATTGGTGGGGAGTTCACGAACACAGAGATCGAAGCAGTATCGCTCTCACCGTTGTCATTGACCACTGTGACCTCCGCCTCATGGTAGCCAGCTACATCGTAGGTGTGACTGACTATGCCTTGTTTGGTATCTCTGGCCTCACCGTCTCCGAAATCCCAGTAGTACTCGTCAATGATGGTGGGGTCCGGAGTGGTCGATTCCCTAGCGTCGAAATTCACCGTCTCGCCGACGTTAATCTCCTGCCTGTCTGCGTTGATTCTGGCGTTGGGGGTGGTGGAGCTGAGCCCTGAGCATCCCACAAGGCTGGTTGCCAGCAGCATCACGATGATTACGCAGCACAACGCTCTGGGGCTCTTAGTCACGGAGTCACTGCGATACTGGCCGCTCATAGGGCTGTTGGAATCCGGCTCGGTGCTGTGAGGTTTACGAGAGTTCATGGACGGTGCCACGCAGGGGCGGCTGTGTCTGCTGGAATGCTGAGTGGCTATCGCGTTCTCGGATTCGACCTCGAGACCACGGGTTTCGATTACAGGTCGGACAGGATTGTGCAGTTCGCGCTGATTGGGAGCGATGTGGATGGGAGTTACATCAATCTGCAGTCTCTGGTCGACCCCAGAGTATCCATCCCTCCGAGTACCACTCAGGTGCATGGCATCACTGACGATGATGTGAGGGGGGTCGGTGAGTTCAACCAACATGTGGCAGACATCGCCTCGATGATTGAGGACTCCGTCATCGTCGGGCACAACGTCGTCCAGTTCGACTGGAGGTTTCTCGAGATGGAGTGCATGCGCGCTGGGGTGGAGGCCCCGCGCCCGCGGGCGATTATCGACACTTTGGTCCTAGCTAGGAGGTTAGGCATCCCAGGGCGGCACACACTGGGGCATTTGTGCGAGCGATTCGAGATAGGGATGGACAGAAGCCATCAGGCCGACGTCGACGCTGCTGCCGCCCTCCTCCTCCTGTGGAAGATATTAGAGGCCTATCAGGGGAAGGCTGAGAGGATCATTCTCGAATAGACTTGAGAAGCGGTGTCCACGGCAGGACTTCACACCAGTCACCCAAGTGCACGATCTTGCCGTCGACTCTGACGCTGCCGAGGAAGATGGCGTCCTTGTATCCGGAGTCCATCAGCTCGCGCATCTGGTCGAGAGCCTGATCGCGGAGTATGGCGCCGAAGCGGTGATCGGAATGAGCCAGCTCGCCGTCTTCGCCGACCGGTGGCATGCGTTCGAACAGAGCCGCTCCCGACTCCGGGTCGAACTTGACTGCTCGCACCACCTCATCGCGGAACATGCTGCCCGGAGAGAGCGTGCCGTCCCGGCGAGCAGCCCACCAGGTGGGGCACCAAGCCTTCCACTCACAGAAGCCGCACTGCAGATCCCCCGGGGTGCCTTCGAGGGGTTTCTCGGTTGGTCTCATGCCCTCCCAGGCCGCGAAGGCGTCGTCGAGGACCGAGGGGCCGTCAGCTCGGTGGACGGTCTGATTCGAGGAGTACCAGCCCTCGGCGTACACCGGAGGGTGGTCGGGGTTGATCTCCTTCAGCAGGTCGCGGTAGAACCTGAGTTGGCGGCTCACCTTCTCATTGAGTTTCTGTTTCGGTGGGTTGCCGGTCTTCAGGTCAGCGACAATCCAGCCCTTCGAGTCTCCGTTCTCGTCAAGGTCGGCTACCAGTAGGTCCAGACGACCCATCAGACGGCCGCATTCGGACACCAGAGTGCCTTCGTTGGACAGGACTATGCTCTGGACCTGCTTCCACTGGGCCACAGTGACCTCTGAAAGGCCCACTTTGCCCATGTTGGACTTGGAGAAAAGGATGTTGAGTGCCCCTACAAGTCCATCGTGGGCCTTCGTGATCATCTCGTCCTTCCATCTCGGATGACGAGGGGTGGCGAGGAAGATGTCGCGCTCCAAGGCCCAGTGGCGGTCGAGCACCGCCTTGGAGGTGGGAGGTAGCCATCCAATCTCGGAGTCGTCCTTGTCTGAGAGATCGAGATTGCACAGATCCTCGACCGAGTTATGCACGGCTGTTCCCATGGCTGCTGGCATGCTGGCCTTGCGCGGCAGCCGCTGACGGGACAGCCAGTACTTGCGCGGGCACTCCTCGTACCGGTTCCACGAAGAGGGTGACAACTGATGTGCAGTGAAGTCGCCTTCCACTCTGCTCCCGCCCCCTGCACATGGACCGGGCGTGACAACGGTTAACAGCATCGTAGGTGCACTTCTCATCGATGTCGGAGCCACCGAAGGTAGAGGTTGACTCGGATTTGAACGCCGCAGGCGCTCTCGTCGTCAGTTGCTTCCCGTCTATCGGCTTCGTAAGCAGCATCGTGGCGCATTACCTAGTCGACAAACTAGATTTGAAACTGGTAGGTGGAGTCAGACACCCGAAGCTGCCTCCGGTCTGTCTCGTTCAGGACGGAAAGCCGCTTCCTCCGATGAGATTCTACTCAGGAGATCCGATCTGCAACATGGAGAGGTGCGACAAGGTTGTTCTGATTGCCTCTGAGATCCAGGTCGTTCCGGAGCTAAACCTGCCGCTTGCAGACACTCTGCTCGACTGGTGCGCGGAGAGCGGAGTGGGTGCGACCATCCTGATTGACTCCTACGCCCAAGGCATCGGCCAGCAGCACTCGATTTTCGACGATGACGAAACTAAAGAATCTATGCTGGGAATAGGCTCTACTGAAGCCTCACACAAGACTCTGGCCGGCCTCGGCGTACCTCTGCTCAAGCAGGGAGTGGTTGGGGGCATCACAGGAGTGATGATGGGAGAGAGCCGAAGAAGGGAGATCGATGTGATGGCGATTCTCGCCGAGTCGGACGGAGAGATCGGAGGCAGCCTCCCAGACGCTCGTGCGGCGGCTCGCATCATCGAGTGTCTCGACGAGTTGCTGCCTGCGGTGCACCTGGACCCTGAGCCCCTGTTGGCCGAGGCCCAGAGGATCGAGGGCGAAATCCGCGAGATGATGGCGGTGCACCTCAATCCGCCTAGCGATGCCGAAGGTGCACCGAGTTCGATGTACGGCTAGAACCCCTCAAGTGTCCTCTGGCGCTGTTCCGGGAATTCCAGACCCAGCAACTCTGCGAGTTCGGCCTCATTCAGAATGCTGACACCGAGCCTGTTTGCCTTTTCCAGTTTGGAACCCGCGGATCCCCCTGCGACTAAGAAATCCAGTTTGCCTGAGACTGAGGAGACCACCTTACCACCCTCGGCTTTGATCGACAGTGCAATCTCCTTCCTTGGGCGACTCAGTGTCCCTGTGATGCAGAATGTCTGACCTCCCAGTGGGCCCGTCTCCTGCTTTCGCGACTCCTCGGTGATATCGAGTTCCCGGCTGAGATTCTCGACTACCTCAGAGCGGGTATCGAGTCCTTCCAGCAGTAGTCTAGCGACAGTTTCTCCTACGCCTTCTATTGCGATGAGCCTGCTCATGGCTGTATTGTGCTTGTTCGGCTTGCCGGATTCGTCTACTCCGGGGTCCTTGTCCATCTCGGACACCAGTTCCAGAAGGGAGTCCAGACTGCCAACCTCGGTCGCTATCACGGAGGCTACCTCCGGGCCTATCCTCGGAAGACCCAGTGCAGTGATGAAGCTGCTCAGTGGCATGCTCCTGCTGTCCTCCAACTCATCAAACACATTGCTCGCCGACTTCTCGGCCATCCTCTCTAGGCCAGAGATGTCCTCTATCTTGAGTTTGTACAAATCGGCGATTGTGGACACGAGTCCTGTTGCACACATCTGCTCAGCCAACTTCTCTCCTATTCCGTCCATCTCGAGGTGCCTGCACCAGTACAGTATAGCCCTCTCGAGCCGGGAGGGGCAGTCTAGGTTGGTGCATCGGATGAAAGCGCCGTCCTCGATCAGTGTGGTGCTGCAGCGTGGACACCCGGTTGGGATGGCGATTTCTGTTCGAGTTGGAAGTGGTTCTGCGAAAGGTGTGCCGTCAGAGTGCTGTCTGCCCTCCAGATCCGAGGCTGCTGCAGGCCCCAGAACCTCGATTATCTTCGGGATGACGTCCCCCCGGCGCACCACCCTGACCTTGTCACCGAGTTGGATTCCGAGCCGCTCGACCTCGCCCTTGTTGTGCAGAGTGGTGTTCTCCACAGTCACTCCGGACACCATCACCGGGGCGACTCTGGAGACTGGGGTAACGTTCCCGGTCCTGCCAGTCTGCCAGTCGACGTCCATCAGCACGGTCGTCGCCTCCTCAGGAGGGAATTTCCAGGCGAGAGCCCATCTCGGGTGATGGGCAGTCATACCGAGCAGTTCGCGCTTGTCGAGGCGGTCCAATTTCACCACTATGCCATCAATCTCCCAATCCGCAGCCTCGCGCATGTCCGTCCAATTCTGGACTACAGATAAGATGGCAGAGCATGTGGTATCTGCATCAGCACCGCCGGCGACTTCGTTGCCAGCGACCTCTATCCCTATGCTCTGAAGCCAAGAGACCGTATCCGAATCATACTCGAAGTATGGTGGCTCAGGGCTGTCTGGGTGCCTCGAATCCCCAGTAGGGAGCTCAACCCCATATGCTAGGAACACGAGATCCTCGGCACGTCCCTTGCCTGCATCAGTGTGCTTCTGCCTAAGGGAGCCTGCCGCGAGATTACGGGGGTTGGGTGCGATTTCAGCGTACTTCTCTCTGAAGGTGGCCAAAGGCATGACAACCTCGCCGCGAACGTGGCAGTCGCCGTCCCAATCCAACGTCTCTGCGACGTTCGATATTCTGCGAGCGTTTGCCGTGACGTCCTCACCGCGTGTCCCACTGCCGCGTGTCGCGGCCCTGACTAGGCGGCCTCGGCGATACTCCAGCGAGAGGGCTGAGCCGTCGAGCTTTGGCTGGCAGACGAATCTTCGCCCTTGAGCAGTGGTCTCGGAGACGAAGTGAGCTATCTCATCGTCAGTGTTCGCCTTCTTGAGGCTGAGCATGGGGAATAGATGCTCCACCTTGACCGAGCCCGGAGGCGGGTCTGAGCCTACCCTCAGTAGTTGGGGATGCTCTGGAGACAGGCTGCTCAGCTCGACCCACAGCTCGTCGAACTCAGCATCGGAGATCTCCGGGCTCGCCTCGTTGTAGTAGAGGTGCGAGTGGTGTGCTATCTGTGCGGCGAGCCATTCAACCAGAGCCTGCTCGCCGCCTTCGCTGGGCCGCTCCGCTACCATGGTACGCGAAGTGGGGCCACTGCCTTGAACCTGCGGTTTAGGAGCCCGTAGGGCTCCTACTTTCTGGATGAACGTATCAATCTGAAGCGAAAATGGTGGGCCTGCCAGGATTTGAACCTGGGTCGCGCGACCCCCAGCCGCGAAGTATAGGCCAAACTAACCTACAGGCCCCTTGGGCTCTCGTAGCGAGAAAGGAATCCGTCAAAGCCCTGTCGGAGCGTTAACTCACTGATCTCTGGCAATGCTGAACGGAGCGATCTCGTCTATCAGGTCGACGTGGCCGACGAACATCCTGCGGCAGCAGTACCTCTCGAGGCCGACGTCGTCGAGGGCCTTCTGCGGGTCCCCTCCGTCAGAGACCGCTTGCTTGTATTGCTCGTAGACGTGGGCGATGACCTTGCCACAACTCCAACACCTTACCGGAATCAACATCTTATCACTCACCTGTACGACTTCTGCCACTTCTTACGAGCACCGCGCCCCATTTGATGCTTGGGCTCCTTGCGACGAGGGTCGTTCACGAGCAGGCTGCGGTCGAAGCGCAGGTACTCGTCCCGGAGCTCCTCGTCGTCGCCCTCGGCCCCGCCGTTCCACTTGACGAGACCACGGGCGATGGCGGTGCGAATCGCATCTACCTGCCCCATCTGGCCGCCGCCTTGGACGTTGACTGAGACATCGGCATCTGCGAGGCGGTCCATCGCCTCGGCGATTTGGACCGGTTCCAGCGCCTTGCGGCGGGCGAGTTCTGGTTCCATAATGTGAATCGGCTTGCTGTTGATGCGGATGCGTCCGTTGCCCTTGCGGACGGTGGCGCGTGCGATGGCGGTCTTGCGCTTGCCGCTCATGTTTACTGCGGTCTTCTTCTTCGACTTCCTAGCCATCTTCACTCACCTTCCCAGCGGGTCGCGTCGACGCCGAGTGAAGAACTGATCTCACCGAGGCGGACGAACTTCAGCGGCAGCGGCCTCTCGATACCTGAGGTGTCCCCCCAAGCATGGCCCTCGGGTAGATCGTCGCCGGAGAGGTTTGTTGGTTGGCCTATCATGACCCTCAGGTCGCGCAGAGCCCCACGCCCACTGCTGTTCTTCTGGTAAGGCAGCATTCCGCGGACCGTCCTCTTGAGAATCTGGTCTGGCATCCTCGGATAGAAGGGGCCCTTCCTCGGATGGTTCAGTTTGTACTTGAAGTCGTAATCGGATAGGACCTTGGTCTTGGGTCCGGAGACCACCGCATGCTCGGCGTTGTAGATGATGACGCGTTGCTCTCGGCCGGACTTGCGGGCCGCCATCAGTTGCTTGGCGACGAGGCTCGCAAGGCGTCCGAGAATCTTGTCTCTGGCGTCGTATACTATCGTTCCTGCCTCAGCCAAGTATCATCACCCCCTTGCCCTTTGGGTTCTCGTCCATCAATTCGCGGATCGTCAAGACACGCCCGCCGGCTGCTTCTATCTTTGNNCGGGCNCCGGCACTGACACTGTAGGCGGCGACNCTTGGCTTGCCGAGGACATCACCGCTGCCCAGCAATTTCCCTGGAACGAGTACTGTATCTTCGTTCGCAGCGTGGCGCGACAGGCGGCTCAGGTTNGGTTCGGCCCAATTGCTACGGCTCGACTCGAGTCGCATAGCGACGTCTCGCCACAGTGCAGAACCGGTCAACCTGCTCTGGTCCTTCAAATCACCGATTAAGGTGACTAGGGCCTGATTGGTCTTTCTCGCATTCTTACTCATATGACTCCCTCGACGTTACTTGGGTAGCGCGGCCACCCGAGGTGGTGTTATCAATGCTACGGGGCGCCCCGAAGGGGCGAAACGCTACGCTGTAAATATGCTGAGGCAGAACCCCCGCCCGGGATAGTTTCCGAATCAGATTCGGAAGCCGTCGTCCGGGGTGTCCTCATCAATGCCTGCAATCCTGGTCTCGCCCTCAGCGTCCACGAACTCGCCGGCCTTGGTCACAGTGCCGTAGAGGGTCGACTCATCGATGTTCGACCTGCTCAGCATGCTGTCTCCGAGGGCGGCGGTCAGGCTATTGACAATCCCCTGCAGAGCAGCGATGGCCCTGTCACGCTGGTCAGCGCCTATCTCATGATCCGAGTAACGCGCTTCCTCGAAGATGGAGAAGAGTTCGTTGAGGTCCTCAGGCGGTGCGACTCCACCCAGCATCGAGGTAATCGCGTCCTCGAACTCACGGGTGGTCTCGTAGACCTTCTTCATAGCTCCTCTCGTCCTGAAGAATCTCACTAGGTCCTTGTAGCAGTTGAAGATGGTCTGGATGTAGTCGTTCGAGGCCTTGAGCGACATCAGCGAGTCCGTCAGTATGCCACGGATGATCTCAATGCGTCGGCGCTCGGCGTAGTTGCGGTACATGATGGCGCCGATGAGTGAGGCGAACGCCAAGGCGATACCCAAAACGATCAGTACACGCGCGGTGAACCAACTGGCTCTCTCCTGGACTATCTCCTCACCGAGGAAGATGATCGGCGTGCTGTTGAGGAACTCCTCTTGGAAGAACGACGACTCTTGGAAGTGCACCAGTACTCTCCATCTGCCGCTCTCTGCGCAGGGGCCTCCAGCAGCGCACTTTATCTCCCCGCCTACGTCCTCGCCCCTGTACTCGTAAGTGAAGTTGGCAGACCCTTGCTCGTTGGTCACGGCGTACTCGACATCGTTGGTAACCCAGCCTGTGCCGTTCCAGTACTGGAACGTGAATATCACCGTCTCACCGCCGACCGACAGGTCCAGCCTGTCTCTCAGGATGGCGACCGCACCGGTGATTTGGTCGCCTGGCTGGTAGCCTACTGAACTGGCCCAGTGGTCCTTGAGCAGGATGTCGACGCGGCTGCGCACCAGCACCTCGATGTCCATGAACGAGCCATTGACCACCGGTGTGGTCTCGGCGCGGCAGCCTCCGGGCAACTCCTTGCCTGGCTCATAGGCCACACGCACCGTCCTGAAGCCCTCCAACTGCTCTCCGTTGGGCTCGACCCCGCGTCTGCTCGGGTTGTCCTCAGGGTCGCCTGAGAACCACTCGATTTCACCTATGCCGTCAGTCGTGATCGCAGTGGCGATCGGGCGGGTGTTAGTCAGAGGGTCGAGGTAGATGTTCAGGCACTTGCCCCCAATCGGATTGCCGTTGGTCTGGGTCAGAAGGGCACCGATGTGGAAGGATTCCTTGAGGTACAGGACTGGGAAGGTCGAGCCGTTCGCGAAGGTGTAAGTGTCGACATCGGTCCGGAATGGGCCTACCTCTTGGACCAGCAGGGTGGAGTTGGAGAACACTGGGAATATCTTGGTGATATTCGAGGCCTTGTAACGCCAGTTGTCCAGACTCTCGTACGGGTCGTACGAAATCGTCACCATCGCCTGTCCTGCCTCGACTCCGGTGAGCGGGCAGATGATCTCGAAGAAGCCGTCTGCATCGGTGGTCCCGGGGATGCAGACCTGGCTGCCCATGTCCATGTTGATCATCTGGTACTCGATTCGTATGGCTCTGAAAGACAGGTTGCCGCCCAACTCATCGAGCAGTTGCCCGGTGACAATCATCGGCTTCTCGATTGGCTGTCCTGTATTCGGATCGATCTCGGAGGTGTAGACTATCTGGTCGTCCACGACTAGGTTGGTGCGGCCGACCAAGTAGAATCCCTGTACGTTGAATTGCAGCACCTTGCGGTAATGCTCGCTGTTGACGATCTGGGCGCACGGGTCCCAAGCTCCTGAAGTCCGCAGCATGTCGGCCTCCAGAGGCTCGCATCCCTCGTGGGGCAGGTTCTCTCCGAATCTCAGAATCACATTGACCGGCCCGAAGCCGTCCGGCAGGAAGGATTCCGGGTCGTCACGCAGCAACTGCGGGTCGAGTGTGATGTCGTGGTATATCGAGCCGGCGCTCGGGCAGGTGGCCTCGACTATCTGACGGTGGGTGCGGTCCTCGAAATCGGTGCCTTCGAAGATGATGAGCACCTCGCCGCCGTTGTCGCCGCAGCCGTCCAAGGCCTGACCGGGATCGAACACGGTTGGATTGGGGGTCCGGTTGTCGTCGGTCACTTGGGCCGAGAACTCCCAGGTATCGCCGCTGCTCATCGCTCCGGATGTGGCGCTCTGTAGCGATATCAGCGTCCTCGAGACCACCCACAGATAGACTTCGGAGGAGCTGCCGTGGCGGATGGGGTCGCCTGGGTACGAGTAACTCAGGGTGAAGTTGCCCAACTCGTGCAACTCGCCGATGGTCAGGTTGACGGCAAAGACGCCGTTGTGGTCTGTGATTGCGATGTCATTGGTGCCATCTGCCGACCAAGTGTAGTTGACAGGAGCGTCGCGGACCGGTTGGTACGCGTTGTCAATCAACCGCGCCTCGATGGTCGTGTTCTGACCGCGATAGAGGCGGGGGATGTTGTTCAACTGGAAGTCGGTGGTACCGATTACTGAGATGTTGGCGTATGCCCCTGTAGGGGCCAGCACCGAAGTCTGATTCCCGGTGAAGTAGTAGTTCGAGTTGGTGAAGTCGGCTCGGATGCCGAAGACGCCTGCAGCGTACTGCGAGTACCATGTCCAGTTGTAGTCGAATTGTGCCTCGCCGTTGACCATCTGCGGAACTCGGGCATAACCGGTCTCGGAGGAGCCGGCGAACACACCATTGTGGTCTACATCGACCTGCAGGGCCATCGGGTCATACGGCCAAGCGGTCATAGTGCGGTTCCAGACCGTGCCGATCACACGGAATTTCTCGCCAGTGAACATCTCCGGCACAATCTCACAACGCACTTCGCTGCCTGGGTCCAGGGGATCGACGGGGCCGCATGGTGGCACGTTGAAGTCCCCTCCGTTCTGCATGGAGATGAACCAGTGCGTGCCGTTGGAACTGAGGAACGGCCTGAGGCTGGCTGCTTGACCTGTAAGGCCGCCTGGGGATCCGTCCCACAGCATCGGATACGGCTTGCCTAGACTGATGTCGGAGTAGCCAAGGCCGGCATTAACCAGAGATGGCCCATGGAACATGGCTCGCCAGGCTCCGAAAGACGAGCCAGTGAACTGAGTCGAGTCCCAGAAGTATACCGGACGGATGGACGGAGTGATTATTGTCGCCTCAACGTACATCCGGTGCATGGAGCGAATGGCGAAGCTGTCGGTGTTCTCACCTTCGAGGAACGGCCACGGCCACTCGGAGCCCATGTCGGGACGGGAGTACCCGACGAAGGCGTAGTCGCCAATAGGCAGGCTAGTGTTGGTGTAATTGTAGCGCCCGATCACGTTGTGGCTCTTGGAGAAGTTGTCCCAGACAATCTCCTCATAGCCCCCAGGCACCTTGCCCGCACCGTTGTCCATGGTCGAGTTCCACCGTACCTGCTTCCACGCTCCCTGAGTGCCAGAGGTCTGTACGAAGGTCAGCGAGACCCAGCCCCCGGAGTCGGCTCTGTAGCCGTAGCCATAGCCGTCGAAAACCGTTGGGTGGGTGGTGTTTCCGAAGATGCCTCCGCTGATGGTGAACGAGACCGGTGCGTGAGTCAGCCTGTTGCCGAAGATGCCTCGCTCCCAGTCGGCTGTGTAGTGGACCTTGTAATCCACGAAGAGCGGTTGCTCGTCACTTCGGAAGTAACTCCATGAAACATAGTCAATCGTGGTGTTGGCACGTATTTCCACAGGTACGGGCTCTGTCGACGCGCCGTCATGTACGAACATCTCGGTGACTTCCGCATACACGTTGTAAGTCGTGTTGTCACCGACGTGTATGTCCTCTGGGAACAGAAACTGCCCTACCACGAAGTCCCCGTCCTGGTTGGTCAGCACGTCGATTGACTCGATGGCTGAGGTTCCGTTCCGTGTCCATACGATATGCACTTGCACCGGCAGGTCCGGGGCCGGAGCGAATACCCCTTGCGCAGGATCTAGCCAGTTCACGGTCCCGTTGAATCTGGCAGCGTAACGGTTGTCCAGCCAGAGAACGGGCGGGACGGTCAGGGAGATTCTAGTCGGGATCTTGTCGTCCTCGTCGAGGATGCAATCGTTGTCATGGTCCCAGTCACTGGACTCTGCTCCATTGGTGCAGTTGTCGGAGTTCCAGCCCTCCTCAAGGTGGTCCCAGTCGAGGTCGGTGCGGTTGTCGGTGTCGTCGTCTTGGTCAATCGCATCCGGGCCGGTGTTGGGATCGGATGGGTTGGCCATGCCCTCGCCGCCGCCGAAGTCGTCGTGGTCCCATGGATTGGTCGATTCGCTGTCGAACCTAGAAGGCCACAGCATGACCTCGTCCTCGTCCAACATGCCGTCAGCGTCGTCGTCGAGGTCGATGTCGTCCCGCAGCCCGTCGTTGTCGTGGTCCCATGGGGTGATCCACGGTGTCGCAGAGGCTAGTTCAAGGACATTGACGATACCGTCGCCGTCCCAATCGTCGTCGGCCCAGTCGAGGATGCCGTCGTTGTCGTGGTCCCATGTGAATTGCTCTTCTCCGACGAAGCAAAGCAGCTCCTGCTGGTCGTCCGTGAGGCCGTTGTTATCGTCGTCGGGGTCCTCTCCGTCGGGCACGCCGTCGTTGTCGTTGTCGACATCGTAGTACTTCGGATGGAGCAGTGCTTGGCCCAGCACGCCCTTGTCCCAAACCGCCTGGTACCAGCCATCCTCGTCCGGGTCGGTGTCGGTGCCGTCGTCGTCGTTGTCTTCGCAATTGAAGCCGATGAAGAATGCTCCCTCGGGCTCGGTGTTGGCATCGTCGTCGAGATCGTCATTAGTATCGACCTCGAAGTAGTCCCAGATGCCGTCGTTGTCGTCGTCTATGTCCCAATGGTCGTAGATGGCGTCGAAGTCGTCGTCGAGATCCGCAGTGTCATTGAACATGCACTGCGGGTTCATGTTGCCAGCGATAGGGGCGCCGCAATCGTCGTCCGGGTCGACATCGTTGTTCAGCAGGTCTGCGTGCTCGTCGGGGAACATGTTCGCGTTGCCGTCGGAGTTCCAGGAGAAGAAGCCGAAGTTGATGCCGACATAGGCTATCCAGAGGTCGCGGTTGTTCTTGATCTGGTTGTAGGTTACAGCAGCACTGGGCCCGATGTCCTGATTGCCGAAGAAGTCGAACCAGAAGCAGTTCTTGTTGCAGGTCCACTGCCCCTGCGAGTTGCTGCCGTTGTAAGCGCCGTCATCCCATTGTGGGTCGGGTCTGGTGCTGTAAGGCATGGTGTAGATCATCTGCTGGGTCTGAGTGGCACGTTGTAGGGGGTATCCGTACAGCCAAGCGTAAGCCAGGCCGCAGGCGTGCTCGGCAACTTGGTTCTGCACTCTTGCCCAGAACAGGGTCGAGCCGCAGGTCCCGTCATCGAAGGAACCCCCCATCTTGGGGTCGTTCACATCGAGGACCCCGTCGTTGCCCTCATCCTGGTCCCACCAGTCAGGCAGGCCGTCTCCGTCCTGGTCGATGTCGATGCCGTTCACCAGCGAGTCACCATCGAGGTCGATGTCGAAGTAGTTGCCACCGTTGTAGGGGCTCCACTTGTTGATGACGAACCAGTACATCTCAGGGACCTTGCCGGTCACGAGGGTCCCGTTGGCGCCGTCGTTGATGTAGCCGTTGTAATCAAGGACGAAGCTGTTGCCCAGATTGAACGGGTTGAACATCCAGGTCTGGTTCCAGTAGTAGAAGTGAGCAACGTCGTGGGCGTAGATATCGCTGTCGTCGGAACCGTCGATGGCGTCGCCGTCTGAGTGCGAGTAGTACCAGCTGTAGAACGGGTCGGTGTTGTCGGAATCGACGATGCCGCAATTTCCATCGTCCGGGTCGTAGAAATCTGGGATGCCGTCGTTGTCGTCGTCCCAATCAACGTCGTTTGGAAGACCGTCACCGTCGATGTCGGTGTCGAGGCTGTTGGGGCCGTCATCGCGGTACATAGAGCCGTTCAGAAGGTGCAGGTCGTTGTCGTCATCGAGGTCGCAGTTGGGGTCGATGTCGAGCCAGTCTAGGATGCCGTCGTTGTCGTCGTCGACATCCTCCCAGTTGTTAATGCCGTCACCGTCCCAGTCGTTGTTGCCAGTGAAGGACTTGCGCATCAGCACGCAGTTCTCGTGCGGGTTGACCGGGTTCGGATTGTCTACGCTGGGGCAGTTCCAACCTTGGACTTCGGCCCAGGTCGAGTTCATGAACGGATCCAGCTCGTTCTTCAGACCGTCATCGTCGAGGTCGAAGGGGATGTTGTTGGGGAATGGGGAGAGTGGGTTGTCGGGGATGGGAGTGCCACCCATATCTGGATCCAGCCAGTCCCAGACCAGGTCGTAGTCCTGGTCTATGGGGCGGTACCGGTCATCGTCGAGGTCACGGTCGTAGTCCAGCTCGCAGTCAATGCCGGGAATCTCGATTACAGTGTAAGGGATAGGGTAGTCGCCTACACCGTCGTTGTTGGTGTCGATCTGATGGCAGGTGTCCGGGAGGCCGTCGTTGTCGTCATCGACGTCGTACATGTCCATCAGACCGTCGTTGTCGTCGTCGGTGTCGGCAGAGTCAGGCGTGCCGTCGTTGTCGTTGTCGGGATCGATGAAGTTAGGGATCCCGTCGCCGTCGAGGTCGCCGTCGATGATCATGTCGAAGGTCTGGTTTCGTGGGTGCCAGAGGGTCTCGCGCTGCACGTAGTCGACCCCGCCGACGAAATGCGAATAGGTATTGGTCGTCGTTCCTGAGGACGTCACGACGACCTGGCCGGTCATCGTCTGGTGAAACATGCAGGAGTAGTTGTACGTCCCAGTGCTGTTGAAGGTGTAGCTCCATGTCCCGCCTGGCAAGATCGAGGTGCTGTCATAGGTTGGCATCGACGTGACCGTGTGGTCGACAGTATCGGTGTTTGTCCACACAACGGTGTCACCGGTCTTGATGCTCAGTGTGCTCGGGGTGTAGCCCCCGCTGACGATGTTGACGTTGTGAGTTGTGGCTCCTGCGGTCCACTCCACCCAGCCCGACCAGAGAGGGGCCGTAGCAGTGATGTTGCCGGTCTTCGTGCTATCCCAGGGGTGCTCGTCCCAAAGGTCGTTCACACCGTCGCCATCGTCGTCGAGGTCGAAGTAGTCCTGCAGACCGTCGCCGTCGAAGTCGCACGGCCACTTGAACTGGTCAATCCGGCCATCGTTGTCGTCATCCTCATCGTAGGAGCCACGGCCGGTGCCATCGGTGTCGTCATCGGTTATCCCATCGTTGTCGTGGTCCATCGGATTCTGGTCGACGCGGTAGCCGGCGCCGACAGGAGTCCCGGTCCACGGGTGGACTGTAGAGGGATCGACGTAGCGGTCGGCGCTGACGTTTTTCGGGTCAGCACCCTGAGTGTAATCGATCGGGCCCTCTAAGATGCCGTCGTTGTCATCGTCCCAGTCGAACTCGTCGAGGATGCCGTCGTTATCGTGGTCGAACGGGTCTGTCCCATAGCATCCGTCGAATCGCTCGATGAGGTCGTTAATCCCGTCGTTATCGTCATCGAGGTCGTTCAAGTCATCGATACCATCGTTGTCGTGGTCCTCGGTCTGGGTCTCCTCGAGGAAGAAGCCGTAACCAGGGTCCAGATTGAGTGCGGCGGGGTCGGAAACCTTGCCGAAGAACGAAGCGGGGTCGTGATACGATGGGTCGGTGAAACTGATTTGGTTAAACACGAACTCCGATGCGGGCCCTTGGGTGCCTCCGGACACCGGGCCAGAGGCCTGGTTCATCTGCTGGTATGCGGTTCTCTGAGGCACGGTGCCCCAATCGGATTCCTCTGGATCATCTCTCTCGAAATCCTGGAAGTTGTACATCTGCGTGCTCATCAGCATGAGCAGTACCACAGCTATCGCAGAGTTGCTCTTCCTTCTGTCTCTAATCGTTCTACTGCTTGTCTCGTCCATCGTATCGACCACCGAAGTGCCCCGTCAAATTCGCTCTGCTTATCAACGGAACCCCTCGCGTGTGCGCGAGCGTATCATCAGCGCTATCCGGGTATCACAGGCCACGACCTGCGACTTAGCGGTTCGCAAAGCATCAAGAAAGTCGGATGTGGCGGGGTTACTGATAGAGATGGGTTGGTGGCCGTTCAAGCGCAGGGAGAAGCCCCTCGATGAAGAGCCTCACATGCAGGGCGCCCGAATGTGGATTCAGGATCTTAGAGATGTCTGCGAGCGTTGCTACGATGACCCCAGCGAGGGTCAGCGCCAAGTCAGGCAGGTGCGGGAGGAGTGGACCGACTCACACAGCAAGGGCGAGGTCGATGATTCGCTGCTCGAAGGTTTGGAACGCCGAGCAATCAAGCTATTGCAATCCGATGGTGACGAGTGGTTGAAGTGGCTCGACGACGAGGATTTCTGGAAACCAGGATGGCGTGACGAGCCGAGGGAGGAGTGATTCCCGTGTGGTCCTGGATTGCGCTCTTCCTAGTCCTCGGCGTTATCACCCTGTACTACTCGCGTCATCAGCCGTTCCCAGAAATCAGCGGCAGGTTCGCTGGCGTCCTGATCATAATCGGTGTCATACTATGGATCTCGACCACGGCACCACGACCAACCAGTGAGTCGGTCCCAGCGATTGTCGCCGCGTTCATCGGAGGGGTAGCCGTGATCATTGGCGTCATACACATGACTGTGCTTCGCAACGATGTGGTGGTCGCTCCGTTCGGAGGGGTACTGCTTTGCATGGGAGCTATCAGCCTCATGGGCGATAGGTGGGCGGAGATGGGTCAGACGGAGCAGATAGGATCGTTTGCAGTGGCCTCGGTTCTCGTCCTGTTGGAGATCTACCTGGCCTTCAGGGGGCTAGTAGTCGGGGTCCAGGGGATATCTTGGTCCAAATCTGGCCTCAGACAGGTCCGACGTGGCTTGATTCACGGCCCTAATGGGGCAATCACTCACTTCGAGCGCTCATGGGACATGGAAGACCCGTGGATTAACTCGATGAGTCACGCCGCGCTCGCTCTTATTCATCGCCACTCGGGCAATGAGGAAGAAGAGCGCGAGCATGTCCTTGAGCTTGAGAAGGCAGGTGGCTGGGAGTCTGTTGACCAATCATGGCTCGGTGCCATAGAGAAAGCGTTGAGTCAGGTGAGATCTGGGCCCCTTCGGGACGATTGATAGCGCAGAGCGGAATCGGAGAATCAACATGGTCCGCATAACCAAGGTACACACCGGAGCAGGCGACACAGGGCAGACTCGTCTGCTCGATGGGGCCAAGGTCGGTAAGGAGCATCCCAGAGTGAGGCTCTACGGAACCATTGACGAGGTCAACTCACAGGTTGGCGTAGTAAGGATGGAACTCAACCGGATGCCGAGCATCTCACTCGAGGTCCGCAACACCGCAGACGAGGCGATGGGCAGGGTCCAGCAGGAGCTCTTCGACGTCGGCGGGGAGTGTTCCTGCACTCCTGGCAAGCTGCCGGATCAGATGGTGCTCATCGGCTCTGACGCGTGTGACAGGCTGGTTGATGAGATGGATATGTGGCTGGAGGATCTCGAGCCGTTGGAGTCGTTCATCATGCCAACCGGATCACCGCCGGTAGCGACTCTGCACGTTGCTCGGACCGTTGCACGCAGAGCTGAGCGGCACGCCTGTTCTATGCGGGAGGCCGACAGAGAGGGGGCGGTCCGTCCCGAGGTCATTTCCTACCTAAACAGGCTCTCGGACTGGATGTTTGTCCTCGGGCGCTGGATCTCCTCTAACGCAGGGGAGGAAGAAGTTCTCTGGACTCCACTCGGCAAGCGAGAGGGCTAGTTCAGACTGCTCTTCCGATCGACCTCAGATGGTCTCTGGCAGAGCGCAGTAGATTCTTCTCCTGGTCGAAGGTCAGTTGGGCCTCGGCCCCGTCGAAGTCCAGCCACAGGTAGTTGGTGTGTTCCTTGGACAGAGTGACGTCCAACTCTCTGGTCTCAGCGAGGTACCAGTAGACCTGCTTGGGTATCTTCCTGCCCTTTCTCTGGAAGGTGTACTCAGTGCGTGACATCCACGAGTCGTCAATCGCAACTTCGGCGATGCCGGTCTCCTCGATGAGTTCGCGCGAGGCAGTGATGTGATGGTTCGCATCGCCCGGCTCAACGTGACCTTTTGGGAAGCTCCAGTGACCCCGTGGGTACTGTAGTAGAAGGACGCTGTCATAGTTGACGAGAACGAAGCCGCAGGAAGTCTCCATGGAATCCGCAAAGGGGTCATCCATATCTCAATTGTCGCTGGATGCACACGTCGATTCCTCGTGAGTACGCACCATCCGTCTGCGAAAGCACAATGGAGGGGTGGCTAGGGTTGGTGCGGAGATGGAGAGCGAAGCGCTGTCGCTGGATATTCGCAGGATAGTCACAGACAGCGACCTCGATGGGGTCGTCACCGCCGCGATACTTCGGCGCTGGTGGCCGGAGGCCGAGGTTGTCTTCGGTCACCCCGGAGAGTTGCGTGCGGGACTGCTCGACGGGCATATCGACAGGCACACCGCAGTCTGCGATTTGCCCCGACACCCCGATTGCGGGCTGAGCATTGATCACCACCAATCTAATGCACCCGTCGAGGATGAAGACAGCGATGTCGTGATTATCTGGAGGGAGACCCCGTCAGCGGCTCGCATCGCGTACGACCTGCTTGAGGGAGAAGTGGACCTCAGTGACCTCGAGGATATGCTGGTCTGGGTGGACAAGCTGGATGGGGGCGGGATTAACCACGAGGAGTTTCGCTCCGACCATCCGGTAATCTGGCTGGGACGGGTGGTCGATATCGAGTCGGGTATTGCATATCACATACTCGAATCTTTGCAGCACGGCGTTTCCGTCGATGATATCCTGAGTGGCCCCGCAGTTGCCCCCGCCCTCGAACATAGGCGTGCGAGGCAGGCTGAGATGGACTCGGCCATCGCCGGGAGCACCCATGTCGTGGACCGTCTCGCGATTGTCAGACTCGAGGATAGGAATATGCGTTCCAACGGATACCACGTCACTGCACTCGTCGGCGAGGACTGTGATGCCTGCCTGATAGTACACGGTGATGTCGGTGCCTCGTTCGGGGACGAGGATCGCTATCCTGTCTCGGCCTCGTTCTACACCAACTCGTTCCTGCACACCGCTGGAGGGATATACGACTTGACGAGGCTCGCTACGAGGTTCGATCCCGACGGTGGAGGGCACGCAAACGCCTGCGGCTGTAGGATACAAGCCCTTGAAGGGGGCATGAGGACAGAGCGGCAGGTGGAGCACAGTGATATCGAGGCGAATCTGTTAGAATGGCTGTCAATGTGGGCTGAGCGGTGATCAGAGTATCTGCAGCAGGTAAAGAAAGCCCAGGAACGCATGGATGAAAACCAGCATCATCATCACATCGCTGATTCTACCGTGCATCTTCTTGCTGCGTGCGAACGATTGGCCCTCGGCCTTCAGGTCGCGGGTCTTGCGTCCCATTCTCCAGAGGATCAGCATCATGGCAAGGGCGAGCAAACCCGCCCAGCCGTGGAAGTGCCCCGGAACCAGATACGCGGTGGCTTCGACGTCGTCGAACTGGGCTCTGGCCAGTTGCGCCGAGAATGCCAGTGCTATCACCCCCAGGACAGCCGCCATCATCCTGTCGCCAGTGGCCTGGTGCGACACTAATGCAACGGACCGTTCTGCCCCCCTCAGCAGATGTCCCTCTTGCCTCCACCGACGCTGCTTTATGAACAGCCAAATCAATGTCAAAGCCGCAATAGGATGGAGTAGCATCACAAGCGTACGAGCGAGTTCCACATCTAGTGCTGCGGCTGTGAAGCCTTGAGTTCTCGCTCTACGCGCCTTGCATAGCAAGGCGATGTGTTGATGTATGGAAGTGCTTGAACGGACCCACCGGTGGGTCCAATGGAGGATTACCTTCTCGAGTGCCTCGAGTTCCTACAGAGAGCCGGAAACGATGTCGGCAGACGCCGAAAGGAAGTCCAGACTCCTCAGGTTTGGTCCCTGTTGCCATTCGAATGGAAAGCACTCGCGATACTGGCTGCATCCAAAGCGGCTCCCGCGGCGATTGACATCGAGTCTGCATCGAGTCCCGGCTCTGCGGTCAGTAGCCATCGGCAGAGGCGCGGTAGACGAGGCGGTAGGGGGAGAGTGAATAGGATCGAGGATCGATTGGCTGGTTCTGTCGAAGCTCTGAGTTCGAGTGAGCCTGCGGCTTACAAACTCGCGGTGCTGACCGTTCAAAGAGAACGGATGGGTACGTCATGGGATTCATCTTGGGACAGTGAGATGGATTCCCTCAGAGTTGAATGCCAGCAGGGGATTCACCCTGTATGGAGGCGAATGGCCAGAGAGGCGCCCCTGCTTGGAGAGTTAGGGGGCTTTCCCATGGTCGAGCCCGAGATTGTTGAAATCGATTCTACGGATTGGGTCCAAGCAGCACGGTTCGACCCGCTTGACCATACCGAACTCAAGAAGTGGCTCTCAATGGAATTGCCGTTCAAGGCCAGTTCCCAGCAAGCCTTGGCCCTGAATAACATCAAGCGCGACCTCTCAGGGGGCCGGGCCAGACCAGATCGTTGGCTCAACTGGATGCGCCCTACGCTCAGGGGACTGCGAGAAGAGGGGGCTCTTCTAGAGGGAATCCTACTGGCATCCGCCTTGAGCGACGAGGCTCGGGGTGTACTGGAAGGGCTTGAGGGTGGTGTGTTGGGAGAATTGTCTGGCAGTCACTCAATGCTAATCAGAATCCGCTCAGGCGACCTAACTGATTGGGAGGTCTGCACCAAGCGTTACGGGGACGACGGGTTGTCTCGATCCCTGAGGATCGCAGCTTGGCGGCGAGTCGGAGACTCTGGTGCCGAGTTATCCGCAGGAGACCTGCTCGAAGGAACGGGTGCCCTAGCCGAAGCGGGCGAGACGATGCCGGACGCGCTGGTGTGGGGCCTCGCCTCAAGCCTAGTCTCAGAAGGCAAGCCCGCAGAAGCGTTGCAGCACATCGAAGGGCTTGGCATCGAGGGACCTTCGCAAGTCTCTGCGGCTCTGAACATCCTCGCAGCAGTGGACTCAGATCCCCTCGAAGATTCGATTACAAATGCGATGGCAAGCATGGACGAAGAAGAAGCCTCCCTCGTTTTGAAGCATGAGGACGTTTCAATTCCGATTAGGCTGCAGGCCGCTAGGCGCCTTACCGACTTGGACTCAATCAGGCACGCTGATGAGATGCTCAACATGTTCACCATAGCGGCTGACATCGATGGCCTAGTCGGGGCTTTCATGAAGGACAACGCACTCGCTCGTGCTTACCCTCACCGGGTCCTACTGATATGGCACCTGATTACAGGGGAGGCCGCCATAGGATCCAAGAGAGGCCTCTCGTCATTGAGGAAAACAGCGCTGACGTTCATCGGGGACTCCGTGGTAGACCGGACCCTCTCAGAGG
Organism: Candidatus Thalassarchaeum betae; assembly: GCA_022448665.1. GTDB lineage: Archaea > Thermoplasmatota > Poseidoniia > Poseidoniales > Thalassarchaeaceae > Thalassarchaeum. Next base: position 30,077 of record JAKUUO010000005.1, read on the forward strand.
CTTCCATCGCTCTGGTTTCCCTGTTGGACGGAGTCCCGCAGGACATCGAGTCGATCCACAGAAAATTGGATTCGGACGGGCTCAAAGCCCTCAATGAGGTCAGACGGGCCTTGGCTCCAGATGGTGATGGTGTAGTCGGCACGAAGAGGATAGAAATCCTAGGGCATTCTATCAAACGCGCTGATCTCAGTCATCTAGAGAGGAAGCTGTTCGGTGCTCTCATCGACTCACTGCTGCTGAACCGCGCTGCGATGGACCTGCAGAGTGGTGTCGCGGAGCGAGAGAGGCGCGCGACCGAGTCTCTGGGTCGTCTTTGTGGACGCGAGGGTGCTTCGATGCGCATCATCGAGCGCTCGACCAATCTAGTCATCGAGCATAATGTCGGCGTCGAGCCGCTGGAGAAATGGTACCGCGGCCATGACAAGTTTGGGGCAGATTTTCACATTATCAGGGCGGCCATTCTACAAGGCAACAACGAACGTCTGAACGCCGCTCGGGCTTACAAGGAAGCTGCGATGAAACTGCGTCTGGACTTTGAGCGCTCGTCTTTGATACTACGCAAGTCTCTCATCGAGTTCGCTCACGCCGCGGGATGGAAGGAAGCCGTGTCTCTGATTGATGCGTATCCTGCTCTTTCAGGCTCTTTCACGAATCGATTCAAACTCTACATCAGAACCTGTAGAGACCACGAGGAGGGCAAGAGTGCAGAAGCCAGTAGTCGTCTGATAGAGTTCGCAGCCCAAGAAGAGGTACGGATGAGGAACGGGGCTGGGAATGGAGTCGGGGCAGGGCGCCGCGAGGCTCTGGAGGCTCTGCAGAGGTATCCTGACGAGCATGGCCTTCCTATGGATCCGTTCCAGGGAAGGGTCAGAGCGGCTCTTCAGGTGCTTAGGAGATCGGATACGAGTCGTCAATCGGATCTGGAGAGAAAGTTCCTGATGATGCAGATGAGGGGGGAGGTGGACCCCTTGGAGATTATGCTCATCGCCAAAGAGGTCGCGGAAGGAGAGCCTCTTCGTGGACTCATAATGCTGGAGAAGGCGATTGAATCAGAGAGTCTCGATGCCAAGCATAGGAATACCCTGAAGAGCTCACAAAAGGCTCTCTTTGGCAGCCACAGGGAGGCAATCCCAGTGAAGGACAGGAGGACTCTGAGGAGCCTTTTCCTCAAACCGCTGATACTGGTGGACACCAACATCCTGATCGAGGCTCTGAAAGACGACCTGCTGAGGGAAATCTCAGTGGACAGTCTCGGTAGCCTCGACTGGACGGTGGAGAGGGCTTTCCACTGGATGCTGAGGCGCAGAAAGGAAGAGGGTCGTGTGCTGCTCCACATACCAACCGCTGCTAAGGGCGAGTTCTTGCATCGTGCTAAGAGCTCAGACTCCGTTCTGAGGCTGTTCGATGACATGTACATAGACAAAGGCATGTGGAGTCGGAAAGTCACTACTGAATTCCTCGAAAAGAGGGTGCAGGCGATATGCGCGGTCTTCGGTGGCTGGGAGAGCTCCAACTCGAAGGGGGATGACACTGATGTTGGGCTGGACGCCTTCCTCGTCAGGCACCGGGATGTCTTCCAACTAATCGATGAGCAGAAGAGGAGAGGGGGCAAAGCGCCTCAGAGAACTCTCATCAATGGAGAGGATATCTACCCTGAGAAGGGGGACCGCGACATCATGTGCGAAGCCGCACTTCTCTCTTCGACCAGCATCAACAACGTCGGCAGCATCCTAGTTGCCACACGTGACTCGGACTTCAGACTGGTGTCCCGGGCGCTCGAGGAGGAGTACGGGTTCGGTGTCGTTGGTGATGCCCAGCAACTAAACAGTCGCGTCCTCTGATTGGTTAGCGAGTTTCGGGTTGGAATCCAAGGACTCGCCCAAGCGGCGCATGATTACGGTCGCCGACTCGATGCTGCGCACCGTCTCGACACTCTTTCCCGCAGAGTAGAACTTCTTCTTCTTCGCGGTGTTCTTGCTCTTGCTCCTCGAGAGGTACCTCAGGCGGATGAACGAGTTCGCGTTCAGCAACATCCTAGCTCTGTGCTTGAACCTGCTATGCAGGAGTTTGCGTATCAGCCAGGAGTTTTCTTGACGGAAACCGGGGGATTTGATCACTGATATCGGTACTCCGGTTAGCCGATTGGTCCAGGTGATATCTTCCTCTCCTGCATCGACTATGGCATCTTTGTAGTCCTCAGGGGTGTTGCACTCGATGGTGGCTATGAACCTCGTTCCCATCTGAACGCCGTCGTAGCCGATCTCAAGGGCTCTGTTCAGTTCCGCCTCGCTGCCTATGCCCCCGGCGCAAATCAACGGCAGTCCCATGTCGGACAGTTCGTCGTACATCTCCTGCATAGACATCGGCCCGAGGTGCCCACCAGCACGGTCGTTGACGCAAATCAGTCCATCGACCCCGCACTCCTTACCCTTCTCTGCCCACTTGCGGTTTGTGACGTCGTGGTATACCACGCCACCGTAGGCGTGGACTTTCTCACACACCCAATCGGGCTTGCCCAAGGAAGTGACGAAGAAGCGGATACCTTCCTCAAGCGCGATGTCGATCCAGCCGTTCATCTTCTCGAGATACTTCTTGCTGCCCTTCTCGATGAGAGCGTTGAACCCGATCGGTTTGTCAGTCAGGTTGCGCATGTAGCGTATTCCCTCCCGTAGGTCCCACCCATGCACGTAAGTCATTGAGACGGGTTGCATTATCGCTAGGCCTCCGCCTTCTGCCGCTGCGGCCACTAGCTCCGGATTGGAGCAAGGATACATCGCCCCGCATATGATCGGGTACCTCACGCCTGCATCCTCTGTGAATCTGGTACTGACCAATCTCTCACCTCTTCTCCATCACAAGGAAGTTCCACTTGAATACCCATTCGGAAACCACGTCCCCCGAGGAATCCCTGCCGATGGATCTGAGGTCGCACTCGACCGATTCGCCGCTGACCCGACTCTGCTCTATGGCGTTGCGCGCGGCTGAGACCTCGTCGCAGGTGAACTTGATCCGGCCCTTGGCCCGCTTGCCGAATGTGGCCTCGGCGCCCACCACGAACATTCGGAGTTTCTCGGGCATGGCGCGCGACATGGCAAATGGCGCTGCACCGGTCGCCAGTTCTGCCCCCATCCCTTGTGCGGCCCAATACATCGTTTTGAACGGGTTCTGCGAGCGCCAACCTCCCGGAATTGAAGTGATACAGGCCTCGTCGTCGATTCGGTCCAAGCGCAGGCCCACGAATCTAGCTGCGGGCATCGATACCAATGAAAACAGTCTGAACTTGACCGGTCCTCGAAGTCCCTTGTACTCCGCAGCCAGTTTGCTGTCATCTATCGGCATGGGACTACCCCATCAGCGTGTCCACGATCTCGCAGTACCTCTCCATGGCATCCGCCTCGGTAGTTCCTGCAACGCTCTTCCAAGCCTTCCACTTGGCGCGCTCTCTGAGGCCTCCGCGGGGCTTTCCCTCACAGTCACCCTCGTTCGCTTGCTTGTACAGAGCATACATCTCGAGCAGCTTCTCGTTCGATGGCCTGATCGGCAGTTCGAATGCCCTCTTGGAGGCGCGCTCGAAGCGCATCGTGAGGCTTCGATTCGCCTTCCCGTCGGACATCAGAACATCTCCGCTGGATAGTCCATAAGGGGCTTGGGTCCTGATTGTATCTTAGCTGCGAGACCCACGGTCTCAGGGAATATCCGCTTGAAGAAGAAGCGGGCACTGGCCAGCTTGGCGTCGTAGAAGGGGTCGCCTTTCTTCTCAAGGCTGAGCTTCGCCATCTTGGCCCACATGTAGCCGAGTAGGATGTTGCTCATGTATCTGCAGTAATCAGTAGCACCGGCAGCGAGGAAATTTGGGTTTGCCATCCCCTCTGCGATCATCAGGAGTGTGAGTTGTTGAAGTCCACGGACTCCTTGATGAAGCGGTTTGTTGAATTCGGCCATCCCTGGTGTGTCGCGGTTTTCCTCGATGAACTCAGTCAGCGGCCACATCAGGTACCGCAGGTTCTTGCCGAAGTCCTGTGTGATCTTGCGCCCTGCTAAATCGAGGGCTTGGATTCCATTGGTCCCCTCCCAAATCTTACTGATCCGTACGTCACGATAGAACTGCTCGACCCCATATTCGCTGATGTAGCCGGCCCCTCCCATGACCTGCATAGCGGTAGAGCAGGTCTCACAACCCAAGTCTGTGAAATGAGCCTTGGCGATAGGGGTGAACAGGGCAACCAGAGCGGTTGCCATCTCAGCCTCCTCGGGGTCGTCGCTGTGCATCTGATCGAGCAGGAGACCTATCCAAGCCGCCAGCGCCCTGCACCCCTCGTTGTTCACCTTAGCCTCGAGGAGCATTCTGCGGACGTCAGCATGCACGAGGATATTGTCGGCGGCCGCATGAGGGTCTTGTACCCCCCTCAGACTCCTGCCCTGACGGCGCTCGCGTGCCCATGCGAGAGAGTTGACATACGCTGCATGCGCGAGGCCCACGCCCATGAGTCCGGTTGCTAGGCGCTCTCTGTTCATCATCTCGAACATCAGAGGCATGCCTCCATGCAACGGGCCCACTAGCCAACCTACCGAGTCGTCTAGATTCATTACGCACGTGGGTGACGCATGTAGACCCATCTTCTCCTCAGTCCCCGAGCAGGTCACTCCGTTGTGCTCGGAAATGAGACTGTGCGAAATCCCCTCCAAGCCTCCTGACTGCCAATCCTCTGACAGGAACTTCGGAACGAGGAAGAGAGATATCCCCCGGGTGCCCTCGGGACCCCCGGGTGCCTTGGCCAGAACCAGATGGACGATGTTCTCAGCCATGTCGTGCTCGCCGTAGGTGATGAAGCACTTCGACCCGGAGAGCCGATAGGTGCCATCTTCCTGAGGGTTTGCCTTGGTTGCGATGATGCCAAGGTCGGTCCCGGCGTGGGGCTCGGTAAGGCACATCGTGCCAGACCACTCCCCCGATGCGAGATTCGTGGCGAAATAGTCTATCAAATCCTGCCTGCCATGTTTCACGAGCACTTCGTAGACTCCGATTGAAAGTGCCGGAAGCACGCTTAGTGCCATACAGGCCGAGGTCCCGAACTCCGCCCATGTCACTGCCTGGAAGAAGAGTGGCACGCCCATGCCGCCGTGCTCCAGTTCGCATGTAGTGGACAGCCAGCCTTCGTCGATACCCTTGCGATAGGCGTCCTTGAACTCCTGGGGCATGGTGATCTTGCCGTCTTCGAACTTGAGTCCCTCCCTGTCACCGAGCTGGTTGATGGGTAGCCAGACCTCCTCACAGTGAGTGGCCCAGCCCTCAATCAGACTGTCTAGGAAGTCAGCGTTGAAGTCGGTGTAGCCTAGTCGTTGGACGGTCTCGATTGCTGGCAAGAGCTCGTGATAGAGGAATTGATAATCCCTGATGGGTGGATCCCAGACTACCATTTCCTCACCTCAGTTCCTCAACGGCTTCCCTGTCTCCAGCATGTGCTCCATCCTAGCGAGGGAGTCCTCATGCCGCCCGAGCCTGCCTATCGCTTCCCTCTCCATGGCGAGGATGTCGTCCTCCTCGACGGTCTCAGTCATGTCGGTGTCCCCTCCGGAAAGGATCCAGGCCAACTCGTTGGTTACCACGACGTCGTGAGGAGTTGCTTGGCCGGATTTTGCTAGGTCTTTGACTGCAAGCTCTAGAGCCGCCCTGCCGCTCGGACCCGGGAGGTTGTACGTCCGCGGCTCCGGCGGCTCGTAGCCCTCCGAAAGCACGAGGGCGCGGGCCTTGGCGTCAGCGAGAAGGCGGTCCCGGTTCATCGTGATTCGATCGTCAGGAGCGAGGAAGCCCATGGAGCGGGCCTGCTCGGCCGACTTGGCGACCTGCGCTGTGCCAATGTACTCGAACGCCTTCATCACAGGGGGCATGGGGCCCTCCTCGACCAGCTCGAAGTCGCGCAGGCGGCCCATCAGCTCCTTACAGCCGCCCCAGGCCGGGATGATGCCGACCCCGACCTCGACCAACCCGATGTAACTCTCACAATGCGCCACCTGGGAATCGCAGTGCATGAGAATCTCGGCGCCGCCACCCAGACACATACCTGCTGGGGCCGCGACGACCGGGATCTCGCAGTACTTGATGAGACTGTAGGCGTCCTGGCCAGCCTGAATGAAGTCCTCGACGTCCTTCCACGCGGCTAGGTTGATCGCGAATAATACCAGCCCGAGGTTTGCCCCGGCGCAGAAGTTTGGGGCGTCGTTCCCGATCACTATTCCCTTCCAGCCCTCTGACTCGGCGAGGTCGACCGCGTCGACCAGCATCTCCACGATGAATGGGTCCACCGCGTTCATCTTCGAGTGGTACTCGACCAGCAGGACCTCATCGCCCATATCCCAGAGGCTTGCAGAGCCGTTGCGCTTGAGGGGCTTGCCCCTGCGCTTGAGGTCGGCGACTGTCAGGGTCGATTCGGGCCTTTCGACAGTGACCATGGAACCGTCCGGTGCGAGCCTCTGGATCTCCCCGTCCTCTATCGAGTAGAAGGCTCCGTTTTCGGCTGCGATCCTGAGGAAGTCGGGCACGCTGCGCCCGCTGGCCTCAAGCCGCTCGACCATGCTTACAACGCCGATTGAGTCCATCATCTCGAAGGGGCCTCGCTTCCAATTGAATCCCGCCTTCATCGCGCTGTCTATCGAATAGATGTTGTCGGTCACATCGGGAACAAGGTGTGCGGCGTAGGACAGTGAGTCGAGCAGGATGTCTGAGACGAAGGCGGCGCCCTCGTCTGGGTAGTCCATCAGCGGACCCAGTCCCTGCTTGCCCATCCTGGCTGAGGGGAAAGCTGCTTTGCGATTTGCCGGAGCATACTCCCCTGTAGCCAGATTGCGAGCCTCCTTGACGCGCTTGCCGCCCTCCTTGTTGAGACGGTAGAACCCGCCCAGTCCCTTGCGGCCGGTGTACCCCTCCTCGATCATTGCCTGGATGATTTCCTCACCGGTTCCGACGATGTCGTGGAACGGGTCATCCTCTGGTAGGTGAGAGACTAGGCTCTCAATCACATGCACGCTGAGGTCGATGCCAACAAGGTCCATGAGGCCGAATACGGCTGTCTTGGGTATCCCGAGAGGGCGACCCAGCATCGCGTCGGCCTGCTCAATGGTGAAGCCATGGTCGATGGTCGCCTTGAACGCCCTCTGAATGAAGTACACACCGAGTCTGTTGCCTACGAAGCCGGGGGTGTCGTTGCACATTATCACCCTCTTTCCGAGTCGCTCGTCAGCGAACGAGCACAGGCGCTCGGTCACCGAGTCCGAGACCTCCGATGAAGTGACGACCTCGAGTAAAGGAAGATATCGAGGGGGATTGAAAAAATGGGTGATTAGGAACCTCGAGGCCATCTCGGACGGCATGCCTTCAACCAGTTCCGCCAGTGGCAGCGTTGATGTGTTCGAAGATACGATGGTCTCAGGGCCGATGTGCTCGGCCATGCTCGCGTAGAGGCTCCTCTTTATGCCCAGGTTCTCGACGATGACCTCGATCACCCAGTCTACCTCAGAGAGCTTGTCCAAGTCGTCCTCGATGTTGCCCGCAGAGATGAGCGAAGCGTTGCGCGGGTGCGTCAACATCTCGGGGTTTGACTTGGCCATCTGCTTGATAGCCGTGTTCGCGATGGCGCTGCGGTCGCCGCCTTCCTTGACGATGTCGAGTAAAAGTACCTGGCAGCCGGCGTTTGCCGCATGTGCGGCTATACCTGCTCCCATAACACCGCTGCCTATGACGGCTACACGCTCTATGGGGCTCGACAAGTGACCACCTACACCCTCTCGAGCACGGTGGCCATGCCCATCCCGCCTCCAACGCACAGAGTGGCCAGTGCGTGCTCGGCCCCATTCTTCTGCATCAACTGCGCCGCCTTGCCGGTGATTCTCGCACCGCTGGCACCCAGAGGATGACCGAGGGCAATCGCGCCGCCCTCGATGTTGACCTTGTCCCTGTCCAACCCGAGCTCGCCGATTACCGCCAGCGACTGCGCGGCGAAGGCCTCGTTGAGCTCAATCAGGTCGATGTCGTCCAGAGACAGCCCGGCGCGCTCCAGAGCCTTTCTCGATGCGGAGACGGGGCCGATGCCCATGATCTCGGGAGCGCAGCCAGAGACGGCCGCGCTCTTGATGCGGGCCATCGGCTCGAGGCCGTGCTCTGCTGCGAACTCCTCGGAGCAGACGAAGACGAAGGCGGCGCCGTCAGTGAGGGGGGAGGAGGTCCCAGCGGTGACCGTGCCGTTGGCATCGAATGCCGGGCGCAGTTTCGCCAGCGCCTCGACGTTGGTCCCGGGCCTGATGCATCCATCTTCCTGAACTGTACCATCGGTTGTCTCTATTGCGACTATCTCATCGGCGAACGCTCCTGACTCGCGAGCAGCGGCGGCCCTCGCTTGGCTCTCTATGGCGAACGCCTCCTGATCCTCGCGGGAGATGGAGTGCAGCCCTGAGAGATTCTCTGCTGTGATTCCCATGGATGTCATGGACTCCTCTTCGAGTCTGGTGTTGGGCATCGGGTTGAATCCCGTCATCGGGACCCGCGACATGCTCTCAACGCCGCCGGCGATGAAAGCATCGCCCATGCCCATCTCGATGCGAGCAGCGGCATCATGGATCGACTGCATCGACGAACCGCAGAATCTGTTGATCGTGACTCCTGGCACAGTCTCAGGTAATTCCGTCAGAAAAACCACAATTCGTCCCAAATTGTAACCCTGCTCGGCCTCTGGGAAAGCGCACCCGACGATGAGGTCATCAACCAGAGAGGGATCGACTCCGACATCCGAGATAATCTGGTTCACGACGGCCGCGGCGATATCGTCTGGTCTGGTTCGAGCCAGAGCACCCCTCTTGGCGGGTGTGAATGGTGAGCGCGCGTATCCGACGATAACGGCGGGCATAGCCCGCCTAATCAGTGCTATAATTAAACTTCAAGTATGCCGAATTACACCTGCGGCGTAGTCTGTTAGTAACATTGAACCTGATTCTGCAGCGTGCTAGATTGCGAAAACAAGGGAAAAATAACGAATCCGTAAGTTGATGACCGGTTGCCCTCCTCGATTGACGAGGTGAAGAAGTGTCAGAAGAAGAAGTGGGTCGCGTCCAGTCTTACTTTAGGAAGCCAGGCGTAGCTGCGATGGTCCTAACTGGGGACCTATCTATAGGCGATAGCATCAGAATTCAAGGTGCTACGACGGACATAGACATGACTGTCGAGTCGATGCAGATTGATCTGGAGCCGGTGGAGAGCGCAGGAGCTGGTGACGATGTCGGAATCAAGGTCCCTGAGAGGGTCCGACCAAATGACCGTGTGCTCCGGGTGAGCTCGGACTCGGGCGGAGTCGATGCGGACATGATCAAGTATGTCGTGATAGCCGCTATTGTAGCCGGTGCCGCGTACACGCTGCTATTGTAGCCTAGGTGAGCGAGTCGGACAGCCTAATCAGCTGCGCGAGCTCGTCGGGGAGGTTCACACCCTCTTCTTGGAGAGCTGTTATCGCCGGTGCTGCCCACTGGGTTAGGAACGGCTTGCCTGCCGGGCCCTCTACAATCAGGTCGTGTATCTCGGTCACGTCACCCGACTCGTCGAACTGGGTTGGCAGCAATAGTGGGAGTGGGATTCCCGTGAGCTGTGACAGGTTGTGGTTGACATGCTGGTTCGCGAGTTGGTCCTTCGCTTCCTCCGGCATCTCCTGTAGGAATCTCTGGGGCCTCATGAAGACCGGCACCAGCATAGACATAATGTTCGTGACAAGTTGGGAGGCGTTGACCACCGATCTGTTTCCTACCGAGCCGTAGTAGTAGCGCTCGACCTGCTCATTCACTTCCATCTGCGCCTCCCACGTGGGAATGAACAAGTCAAGAAAGGTTTGTTGGGCATCGTCGTAATTCACGGCAATGTCGTCAGTGAAATCTCTAAGGAACATCATCATCTCAGCCTTCAATAATTGGTTAAGGAGAATTGAGGGGGTAGAATCAGGCATTATTTCTCACTTCCAATTTGAATATATTTTCAATAATTAACCTATAACAAATAGTTCCGTTATCACGTCACTGCGGGCCATCGTATCCGATGGCGAGGGGTGATATAAGGGGCACGCTCAAGCGCGCTCGGCCTCATGTCATGTGTGAGATAACCGCTTGGCCGAACTCAGTAACGGGTCTGGTGCTTGCGTTTGCGACTTCGCCTGCGGCCTGAACGCCGACCATTGCGCCCACCATTGGACTGGTGATTTGATTTCCCATTCGAGTGGTTGCCATTGGATTTGCCATTGCGAGGCTGGCGCCGGCCACGGCCCCGATTCTGCTGCTTCTTGGGCGCCTTGTTGCCCTTGCGCGACCGGGCCTTCTCGGAGTGGAAAGGGTGATCCTCATCGACTGGGATGTCCTGACGAATCATCTTCTCGATGCCGCGCAGATACTCGCCTTCGTTCTCATCACAGAAAGCAATGGTGATGCCCCCTTGGCCTGCACGTCCCGTACGTCCAATGCGGTGCACATAGACCTCGGGCTCGTTAGGCAAATCCAGATTGATGACGTGACTGATGTCGGAGACATCGATGCCGCGGCTCGCCACGTCGGTGGCGACTAGTACCTGGAGGGTACCATTGCGGAATCGGCGGAGGGCATTCTCACGCGCGCCCTGACTCTTGTTGCCGTGGATTGGGAGGGCTTCGATACCGTCTTGTCCAAGTTGTCTGACGATGCGATTGCAACCGTGCTTGGTGCGGCTGAACACAAGCACCTTATCGGGTCGCTCCTCCTCGATAATGTAAGTCAAGAGGCCGCGCTTGTCGCTCCTCATGACGAACATAAGAGATTGTTCGATGGCCTCTACGGTGGCTGATTCGGGTGTGATGGAGACGCTTACCGGATCATAGAGCATATCACGGGACAAATCGACAATCGAGCGCGGTATGGTGGCACTGAATAGCAGACTCTGGCGGTTCTTTGGAATTTGTGCTAGAATTTTACGGATGTCTCGGATGAAACCCATGTCGAGCATGCGATCCGCCTCATCGAGAACGAGGAACTGCACGTAGGACAGGTCAACGTATCCCTGTGAGATGAGATCAAGCAAGCGACCTGGGGTGGCGACCAAGATGTCAACGCCGCGGCGCAGAATCTTCTCCTGAGGGCGCTGCGATACTCCGCCAAACATAGTCATCGAACGGATGTCGAGGTGTCGAGCATATTGCTCGATATTGTCGTGAATCTGGGTTGCAAGCTCGCGTGTTGGACACAGCATCAGAGCGCGGATGCGGCGTGGTCCCACCCACGGATCTTTGGCCATCGCATCGAGGATTGGTAGGGCGAATGCGGCGGTCTTCCCTGTGCCCGTCTGGGCGCAACCGATTATGTCGCGGCCTTCAATGAGGTCGGGGATGGCCTGGGCTTGAATCGGCGTCGGGGAGACGTAACCAATCTCGTCGAGGGCATCCAGCAGGGGCTGACAGAGCTTGAGAGAAGTGAAATCCATTGGGGTCAACTCACATGTGTGCGATGATGGCGGCACCGAACTCACTGCACTTGAGCAGGGTCGCACCGTCCATCAGGCGTTCGAAGTCGTAGGTCACGGTCTTGGCGCTGATCGCACCTTCTACACCGTTGACGATGAGGTCGGCGGCCTCTGTCCAGCCCATGTGTCGCAGCATCATCTCGGCAGAGAGAATCAGGCTGCCGGGGTTGACCTTGTCTTGGCCGGCGTACTTTGGAGCTGTGCCGTGGGTGGCCTCGAAGATAGCTACCCCTGTGTCGTAGTTGATGTTGGCTCCCGGAGCGATTCCAATACCACCGACCTGAGCGGCCAGAGCGTCGGAGATGTAGTCGCCGTTGAGGTTCATCGTGGTCAGCACGCCGTACTCGCGGGGCCGAGTCAGCACCTGCTGGAGCATAGCATCGGCGATGACGTCCTTGAGGACAATCTCAGTGCCAGTCCTCGGATTGGCCATCGTGCACCAAGGCCCACCGTCAATCTCAGTGGCACCGAATTCGTCCTTGGCGAGTTGGTACCCCCAGTCACGGAAGCCGCCTTCTGTGAACTTCATGATGTTCCCCTTGTGGACCAGCGTCACGCTGTCCCTGTCGTTGTCGATGGCGTGGTTGATGGCCGCTCTGACGATGCGAGCGGTTCCCTCCTGGCTCACTGGCTTGATGCCGATGCCGCTGGTATCGGGGAATCGAATCTTGTCGACACCCATCTCGTTCTGTAGGAAGTCGATCACTTTGTTGACTTCATCACTGCCTGCCTCCCACTCGATGCCGGCATAGACGTCCTCGCTGTTCTCTCGGAAGATGATCATGTCCACCGCTCCCGGGTCCTTGACCGGACTCGGGGTTCCTGCGTACCAGCGGATAGGACGCACGCAGGCATAGAGGTCGAGCTGCTGGCGAAGTGCGACATTGAGGCTGCGGATGCCACCGCCGACTGGAGTTGTCAATGGTCCCTTAATCGAGACTAGGCCCTCGCTCATCGCTTGCTTGGTGGCCTCGGGGAGCCACTCACCAGTGGCATCGAAGGCTTTCTGCCCGGCCAGCACCTCACTCCAGTGGATGCTGCGCTGGCCGCCATAGGCATGCTCAACTGCGGCGTTTACCACAGCCATCATGACCGGTGTGATATCGATGCCTATACCATCACCCTCGATGTAGTGTACGATGGGGTCGTCAGGCACGCTCAGGTGGCCTTCCACCATCGATACTCGGGTACCCTCGGCCATGTCTCTCAGCGCGCCGACCAACCCCTCCTTCATGAAGCCAACCCTCATGGTCTGAGGCGATTGTGCCGGAGCATGCAAGGGACGGTGCGTTGGATAACAGGCGAGGAAATGGTAGGTGAGATTGGTGGCAAGAGTTTCGGTATACACAGTGAAGCACACGCCGGCCCGATGCAGATGGTACTCATCTCACATGGCGCCTGCTCGTTCATCGACGTGATTGCGGGACTGAAGGACAGGATGGACAACGTGCGCTCCGCGTGGGTCGAACTCGAGGCGGATCGAGCGGATGGGCCGCCACGCGTATTCACGGCCGTCCGGATGAAGTATGTCATCGAGGGAGACGTTCCAGAGAAGCTGGTGAATCGGCTCATCGAGCAGAGCCATGAGAAGTACTGTTCAGTCGGTGCGATGATCACCGGTGCAGGAGTTGCACTCGACTGGTCGGTCGACATCCGAGCCTGATGTAATTCCGATAATCTAACAATTCCGCGACAGTGGAAGTCAAGCGGAATTTCCGTAATCGTCTTTCCAAGACACCTCTGGTTAGTGAAGCGTTAAAGACCTTCAATTCGGGAAGACAACTCCCTTTCGCGAGGGACACTCTAACCGGGTCGGTAATCACTAAGGAGAAATGAACGATGGAGGCCAGAAGCAAAGGCGTTCTCGAAGCCGGGGAAGCCGAGACCGGGATGGTCATCGAGCGCCGCTTCACCACAGCCGGAGACAATCCGTTTGATGTCTTCGACTGGATTGAGATGGATGTGGAGATCAGGAACCCGGACGGTTCGATGGCCGATTCCATCGAAGGCGTGAAACTGCCTTCTGGGTTCAATGGGGTTGCAGGAAAAGTCTGCGCCCAGAAGTACCTGCGCAAGGCCGGCGTTCCCAGAGCCCTCCGGAAGGTACCAGAGGATGGTGTGCCTGTCTGGCTCCAACGAAGTGCGCCGGACCACGAGAAGATTCAGACTCTTGAGGCGGACGAAAGAATGGGTGGGGAGGTCGATGGGAGGGAGCTCTTCCGTCGACTCGCAGGGACCTGGACCTACTGGGGGTGGAAGTACGGCTACTTCGCAAGCGAGGCTGATGCCCGCGCCTACTTCGATGAGATGTGCTACCTGATTGCGAGTCAGCGTTCGGCACCTAACAGCCCTCAGTGGTTCAACACAGGCCTGCATTGGGCATACGGTATCGAAGGTCCGGCCCAAGGCCACACCTTCGTCAACCCGGACACCGGGGAAGTGGAGTACTCCACCAATGCGTATGAGCACCCACAACCCCACGCATGCTTCATCCAGTCGGTATCGGACTCGCTGGTCGGCGGCTCCGAATCGATCATGGGGCTGTGGAGCCGTGAGGCACTGCTCTTCAAGTACGGGTCCGGGACGGGCTCCAACTTCTCTAAGATTCGCGGTGCTGGCGAACCCCTGTCTGGTGGCGGCAGCTCGAGCGGGCTGCTCTCATTTCTCAAGATAGGAGACAGAGCAGCAGGGGCAATCAAGTCAGGAGGGACGACTAGGCGAGCAGCCAAGATGGTCACTCTGGACCTCGATCACCCGGATATCGAACAGTACATCGACTGGAAGCACAGTGAGGAGGAGAAGGTCTCCGCCCTCGTCGTCGGCAGCAGCATCCTGCAGAACAACGCCAACGCCCTGATGGAAGCCATCTGGGAGTACGGAGACGACGAGGGCAGATTCGACCAGCGAACCAATCTAGGGCTTCGCAGAGCGATGGTGCGTGCCATCAACCAGCATGTCCCGCAGCCTCACATTCAGAGAATCGTCGATCTTGCCAAGCAGGGTTGGGAGGGAATCGACTTCGAGATACTCGACACCGACTGGCAGGGCGAGGCCTACATGACGGTGTCGGGACAAAACAGCAACAACTCTGTCCGCGTCCCTAACAAATTCATGGAGGCGGTCAGTGAAGGCGGTGACTGGAATCTATACTGGCGAACCGAATTGGACAAAGTCGCCGAGAGTGGTGGTGAGCCAGAGCCGTGCGAAACCGTGGATGCCCGAGGACTATGGGACAAGATTGCTTACACAGCTTGGGCGTGCGCTGACCCGGGAGTTCAGTTCGATACCACCATCAACGAGTGGCACACCTGCCCAGAAGGAGGTCGAATCAACGGCTCGAACCCATGTTCTGAGTACATGTTCCTAGACGACACAGCCTGCAACCTAGCCAGCATCAATCTCCTTCACTACTACGACTCGGACACGCAGACTTTCCAAGTCGAGGATTTCCGCCACAGTGTCCGCTTGTGGACGACTACTCTCGAAATCAGCGTCCTGATGGCTCAGTTCCCCTCAGAGGAAATCGCTCGCAGGTCATACGAATACCGCACCTTGGGACTCGGCTACTGCAACATCGGCTCCCTGCTGATGCACATGGGAATCCCCTATGACGACGAGCGGGGCTACGCCATATGCGGGGCCATCACTTCCATCATGTGCGGGGAGTCGTACTCGACGAGCGCCGAGATGGCTTCCATCCTAGGGGCTTTCCCCGACTATGAGAGGAATTCCGAGTCCATGCTGAGAGTCTTGCGAAACCACCGGCTCGCCGCTTACGATGCACCGGCGGAAGAGTATGTAGGACTCTCCGTCCATCCAGTGGGAATCAATTCCAAGAAGTGTCCGAAGGATCTTCTAGATGCGGCTCGAAGCTCTTGGGACCGTGCCATCCGGGAGGGTGAGGAGCATGGTTACCGCAACGCACAGACCACAGTCATCGCCCCCACTGGCACCATCGGACTAGTGATGGGTGCGGATACCACTGGCGTAGAGCCGCAATTCTCTCTTGTGCAATACAAAACTCTGGCTGGCGGCGGCTCTCTGAGAATCATCAACAAAGGTGTGCCGAGTGCGCTGCGCCGGCTCGGTTACTCGGACAGGCAGACCAAGGCCATCGAGGAGTACATCATGGGAACAGGTCGCCTGATTGGTTGCCCCACTCTCCCCGCGGAGAGGCTGAAGGACCTCGGCTTCACCAGCAATCGACTGAGGAGTATAGAGAAGAAGATGGGTGATGTGTTCGATATCCGCTCCGCTTTCTCCCCATCGATTCTCGGCAAGAAGTTCTGCATCGGGACTCTTGGGATGTCGGAAGCCCAGTACGAGGACTCGTTCTTCGACACCCTCGGCTTCCTCGGCTTCACCCCCACTGAGATAGACTCAGCCAACGACTTCGTCTTCGGCTACAACATGATAGAGGGCGCGCCTGAGCTGAAAGACAAGCATCTGGCAGTCTTCGACTGTGCTACACCCTGTGGCAAGTACGGCAAGAGATCGATTGACTGGCCCGCTCATGTGAAGATGATGGCTGCGGCTCAGCCGTTCATCTCGGGAGCGATATCCAAGACCATCAACATGCCATCCAACTCCAGCGTTGATGATGTCAGGGAAGCCTACAACCTGAGTCACACCACCATGAACAAAGCATGCGCAGTTTATCGCGATGGGTCCAAGCTGTCGCAGCCACTGATGAACCAACTCGTGGACACGGCAGACCTCGCAGAGGGGAGCGAGGAGGAAGTGGTAGTCGAGAAGATGGTTGAGGAGACTACCAAGGCTCTGCCTGTACCAGAACCGGTAGCCAAGCCGCTGGCTGAGGCATTCGTCCACGAGTACATCGCCAGTAGGAAGTCACTGCCAGATGTGAAGGATCAGAGGGGGCTGAAGGCCCGGGTCGGTGGTCATACTGTGTACCTGACATCGAGCACGTACGATGATGGTCGCCTGGGTGAGATCATGATCACCACTTCGAAGGAAGGTGCGGCCTGGCGCTCGATGCTCAATCAGTTCGCCATCGCCGTATCCATCGGTCTTCAGTACGGGGTGCCACTGGACGCCTTCGTGAAATCATTCACCTTCCAGAAGTTCGAGCCTAGTGGAATGGTCACCGGGGGGAGCGGCCGGGTGAAAATGTCAACCAGCATCGTCGACTACATCTTCAGAGAGCTAGGAATCCACTATCTCGACCGGGATGACCTCGCTCATGTCACCGAGGAGGATCTGGACAAGACTTCGATCAGCAAACCTGAGATCACCGATCATGGAGTGATGCGGACCGAAGGCGAGAAGAGAGAGGTTCAGATGACTCTTGATTCGTCCAAATGGGAATCTGATTGGATTTCAGAAAATGTTAGACTTGAACAGGAACGCCAAACTGCCATAGAGCGTGGCTTCACCGGGGACATCTGCGACGAGTGCGGTAGCAGCCAGATGACTCGGAACGGAACCTGCTTGAAGTGCAACTCCTGTGGCTCCACCACAGGGTGCTCCTGATTCGGTGCTCAGATCTCGAGTTCGATGTTGAGGTTCTGAATCAGTTCCTTGTACCGGTTGCGGATGGTGACCTCGGTCACGCCTGCTACCTCGGCGACCTCTCTCTGGGTCCTGCGCTTGCCGCACAGCACGCTCGCGATGTAGATGATCGAGGCTGCGATACCGGTCGGCCCACGCCCGCTCGTGAGTTCCTTCTCCTGAGCGGCGGCAATCAGCTCGTAGGCCTTCGACTGAACCTCGGCGTCCAAGTGCAGACCGGAGCAGAATCGGGGTATGTAGTCCTCGGGCTTGGTCGGTGGGATCTTCATCTTGAGCTCGCGCACCATGAATCGGTAAGTTCGGCCGATCTCCTTGCGGCCGGTCCTGCTGGCCTCGCCAATCTCGTCCAGAGTCCGGGGGTTGTTGCACTGCCTGCAGGCAGCGTAGAGGCTGGCGGCGGCAACGCCCTCTATCGAGCGGCCGCGGATGAGCCTGGCCTCGACGGCCTTCTTGTAGTTCACAGCGGCCGCCTCGCGAATCGACTTGGGGAGGTCGAGGCGGCTGGCCATGCGGTCGAGCTCGGCCAGTGCCATGGCTAGGTTGCGCTCGGTAGCGTTACTGACGCGAGAGCGCTTCTGCCACTTCCTCATTCGGTAGAACTGGCTGCGGTACCTGCTCGAGATTGCCTTGCCGGAGTAGTCCTTGTTCTGCCAGTCGATGTCGGTGGACAGTCCCTTATCGTGCAGCATCACCGTCATCGGCGCGCCCGTACGCGCGCGCTGGTCGCCCTGCTCGGGGCTGAACACGCGCCATTCGGCGCCTTGGTCGATTACGTTGTCTTCAAGCACCAGACCGCAATCCTCGCATACGATCTCGCCTCTGGTCTCGTCTCTGTTCAGTTTCCTGCTTCCACACTCACTGCATTTCACAGTGTCTTCAACTAGATAATCTGCCATTCCCTCACTCCACCTCTGCAAGCAAAGGTATTAAATCCCGATGAAGCATAATTTATAAATCTGTGTGAGCGTAAATAATCAGCACAATCGTTATGCTGAGTGGCTAAACAATCTGATTACGCGATTGAGAACGGTGAAATATGCGGCGGCCTTGGCAAGTAACAAGGAAGGCGGTGTAACATGGGTGAGCAATGGCCCCCGGATCGAATAGGATTGTCAGCAGGTAAGAGGGTACTCTTTCTGACCAAGGATCTCGGGTTGATTCGCAAGCAGCTCTACGAAGGTGTGGACCTGCGCATGGAGGATCTTGAAGTCGGTGATTTGCTAGACGACATCAACACCGATGTGATGACTCCGGCCTGGGTCTGCTTCGACCACGATCCGGCGATAATCGCGGAGAACGCATACGCCGGATTGGTGCATGGTGGCCGACGCGTATTCGAGCCGCGGGCCTTGCTTGACGGTGGTTTCGAGGTCATTGTCTCGGGGCATCGCAAGGGCACTGGCTCGAGTCGCGAACCAGCCGCACAGTGCGAGCGTTGGTCGGGGATCAGAATCGTCATCGCTGCCTCATTCGCGCCCATCCACGAGCGCAACAACATCAACCTCGGACAACTGATGGGCGACCACTCGATGCTCAATCGGCTACAGAACGGAGAGAGCGTCTCGTTGGACGAGTTCACCTCGAAGTACGATCCAGTTACTAAGCTAATAATCGAGAATGGGGGGATCCTGCCCTTCGCCAAGAAACTCAAGATCGGTGAGGTCGAGCTCCCGGAGTTAGCCACTGAGGCCCGCCCGATGACTATGGTCGAGAAGATGGTCGCGAACAAACTGCTGGGACAGAACGGTGCGGTCCGATACGTCAAGCCGGGTGATGCGGTACTGGCCCAAGTCGATGGGGGGTACTCTCACGAATTCACCACAGCCCAGGTTCATGAGTTCCTCAGACAGGAGTATGGCGATGACTACGATCTCCCCGACCCTTCGAAGTACGCTGTCTTCGAAGACCACCTCCTGTATGCCACCGGTGTGCCCAAATTCGGTCGCTTCACCGAGAAGATCCAGACTCTGAGGGACATGCAGAAGGCGTTCCAGCAGCATACTGGCGTGCGCGACTACTCCGCTGAGGATGGAATCAGTCCGGGAATATGCCATCAGGTTGCGCGCGAGGAGTTCATCGATGTTGGTGACTTCATCCAGGCAACTGACTCGCACACTTGCATGGGAGGCGCCACCAACGCTCTGGCCTATGGAGTCGGCTCGACCGAATACGCCAATCTCGTGCACAACCAATTCGCCTTCGTTCAAGTTCCGGAGAGCATACGCTTCGAACTGGTGGGCACCTTAGATCCAGGATGCACGGCTAAGGACGTTATCCTGCACATCCTCTGGAAGTTCGCTGCGAACTCCGAGACCCTGGACAGGAGCATGGAGTTCGGCGGGCCGGGGTTGGCTAGTCTGTCCATGGATGAGAGAGCGACGCTGTGCAACATGGCTACAGAATGCAGTGCCAAGACCGGGATATGCGAGCCAGATGATGCGACAGTAGAATGGTTGATGAAACGCAGACCCGGCGCGAGCGAGAAGGATATCCGCGACGACTTCGTGATGCCTGATGAGGGTGCGAGTTACGACGGCGGAGTCCACGCCATCGACCTCTCTGAGATTATGCCGATGGTCGCTCACCCCGGAAATCCCGACAAGGGAATTCCCTCAGACCCGACCAACGGTGCCTACATCCACGAGCTCGGCGACATCAGCATCGACATAGCCTACGCCGGCTCATGCACAGCGGGCAAGGACGATGACTTCGCCTACTATGCGCAGGTGACCGAGGCAGCCCTCGAGGCCGGCCTCACCATACCTGCGGACGTCGAATGCTACATCCAGTTCGGCTCTAAGACGGTCAAGGATCTCTCAGAGCGAAACGGCTGGACCGAGATGTTCGAGCGCGCTGGTGTCAAGCTAATCGATCCTGGCTGCGGTGCCTGCATAGGAGCAGGTCCGGGTATCAGCGATGATGCTGAACAAGTCACCATCTCGGCAATTAACCGCAACTACCAGGGCCGCTCGGGCCCGGGCAGGCTCTATCTCGCGAGTCCGTTGACGGTGATGGTCAGCGCCTTCACAGGCAGGATTACAGCGTGGCGCCCCGGCGTCTTCTCCTAGCCGAATTGTAGGGTGTCCTTCACTTTGCTAGCGCAACACCCCTCTGTCAACGAGTAGGTTGAATAGTCAGCTGCGGCCGCTGCGGCACACCACAAGCGGGCCCCATGCCATTCGGGTATTGGGAGGACCCGGTGGAGGGTTGCGGATGAGTGAAAAAAAACCATCAACGGGAAAACAGAAGCAGATTGCGATTAGTGAATTCTTCGAGAAGAACAAACACTTCCTAGGCTTCGATTCATTGCAGAGAGCCATAATCACCGCAGTGAAGGAATCGGTTGACAACTCGCTCGATGCTTGTGAGGAGGTGCGAATCCTCCCCGACATCAGAATCGAGGTGAAACGCCTCGAGGGAAACAGAGTGGAGTTGATCACTCAGGACAACGGTCCGGGCATACCGAGAGATTCCATCGAGCATGTCTTCGGCAAGTTCCTGCTCGGCTCCAGATTCCACGCCATCCGGCAGACGCGAGGCCAGCAAGGAATAGGCATCACTGGTGTTGTGATGTACAGCCAGCTCACGACCGGTGCGAAAACCCGCGTTGTCTCGAAAGTGGAGGATGACGCCACGGCGGTCTTCGTTGACCTAGGCATAGACACTAGGAAGAACAAGGCTATCAAATCAGGTGAGATCAGAGGCACCTGGATTGACAACGTCACGGGAGAAGAGGTCGATCATGGCCTGCGAATCGAGACCGTGATGAATGCCAAGTACCAACGAGGCAAGCAATCAGTGTACCAATACCTCAGGATGACCTCGATTGTCAATCCCCACGCCACAATCACACTTACAGTCCAAGACAAAGATGGTGAAATCATTGAGGAGGGGCACTGGGAGAGGACCACCGACAGACTGCCCAGAGTGGTTAAGGAGATCAAGCCGCATCCACATGGAATACATCTCGGTACTCTACAGAGAATGCTACGCGAAGCCGAGGAGAGGAAAATGACCTCGTTCCTGAGGCACAACTTCTCAGGCATCAGCATGAGGGCGGCCAGAGAAATACTCGAGAAGGCCGGGTTGGACGAGAGCAGACAGCCGCGTCGAATCAGAGCGGAGGAGGCTCAACTCATCGTGAATTCCTTCCAGAAAGTGAAGGTCCTCAATCCACCCACCGATTGTCTGTCGCCTATCGAGGACCTCCTAATCAAGAAGGGGCTGTCCAAGGCGATCGATTCTCGCTTCGCATCCACCGCCACAAGAGAGCCCCAAGTCACACAGGGGAATCCATTCCAAGTCGAGGTCGGTTTGGTGTTTGGTGGTGACCTCAACGCCGACAGCCCAATTGAGATTCTCAGATTCGCCAATCGAGTTCCTCTGATGTACCAGCAAGGCGGGTGTCTTCTGACTAAAGCGTTGGAATCAGTAGATTGGAAGAGATACGGGTTGGAACAGCCCGGCGGTCGCGGAATCCCCAAGGGCCCCGCCGCGGTACTCGTTCACCTCGCTTCGACCAACGTGCAATTCACCAGCGAGGCAAAGGAAGCCGTGGCAGCTAACGAGGAGGTCTTGGAGGAGATCAGGAGGGCCCTGCTAGAGGTCGGGCGTGGATTGAAGAATCATCTGAAGAAGAGTTCGCAACGCAAGAAGGCGCAAGAGAAGTTTGAGTTGATCAACGTCATACTTCCGGAGATATCAAAAAAATCCTCTCAACTCCTCGACAGGGAAGAGCCCGATCTCGCTCCCGTCATCACCCAGATCATGAACGCTGTTTTCTGCGAGGAGGAGCTCGGTTGGGACAAAGAGCGAAAGCTCGCCACTTGTGAGATAACCGTGTTCAACTACACAGCTAGGGCCCGTGCATACACTATTCTAGCCAAGTGGCCTGAAAGTGATTCTGTTGCTATGAAGGAAAATCCGATGGGAGGCAGGAAGGAGGCCCATGGGTTGTGGGCCTGGAGGCTCGATACGCTGAACCCAGGCGCTTCGACCACCATCTCATTCTCACTCTCAGGACTCGGCAGGGGCGATTGGGGCGATACAGACATCTTCTTCCGTGGCAATGGAGACATAATAGGAGCCACCAAGATTGATGAGAAACTATTGGAGGAACTGAGGAACAGAGAGGCCTTGCGTGCTGCTGAAGAGGAGGTTCGGAGCAAGGATGACCCCGTGATAGATGGTCTCGCTGAGAGAGCCGAAGACCCACTGCAGGACCCTGCGCGTGAGAAGATATTCGACATGGGGTCGTTAGCGCCTGATCAGGAGGTGGTCGAATGAGTTTCTCCAGCAGAAAGAAGTCGAAAGAGGAGGTGATTCAGGCGCTGCACGGAGTCGCCTCAGAGATGCACGACAAGATGGTGAAGGGGGTCCCTCCAACCATGACGCTACCGGTGCGCTCGAAGAGCAACATCGGATTCGACCAGAAGCTCGGGGTCTACAAGTACGGAAAGAAGAAGACCGTGCGAGATGCGACAAGCCTCGGCTCCGCTAGGCAGCTTCTCCGTTCACTGCATGTCACGGAGTTCGTCGAACAGATGATTCATGCCGGCAAGACTTCTACCCTCAGGGAGATGTACTACATCTCCGAAGGCTGGGGTAACGGGAAGTTCCACTCCCAGAATGAGAGCAACAACCTTGCTGAGGATTTGGAGATAATAACCAAGTGCCTGCGTGAGGACTTTCGACTCAGACCGGAGGACGACGGTGCTAGAATAATCGGCAACGTGACTTTCGAAGAACGTAACCGCCGCGGAAACTGGATGCGCATCAACTGCCGAGACGATGTGGGTGACTCCGGCTATGGGGTGCCGTACAATGTGGAGTCGGAGAAACTCAGACTGATTGAGGAGGATATCGATTTCGTCATGGCGATAGAGACCGGGGGCATGTTCGACCGACTCATCGAAAACGGTTTCGATGAGGAGGCGCGATGTGCTCTGGTCCACCTGAAGGGGCAGCCCGCACGCTCGACCCGCCGGATAATGCGTCGAATGAGTGACGAATGGAAGAAGCCTGTCGTAGTGTTCACCGACTGCGACCCTTGGTCGTTCCGAATCTACGCCAGCATTGCATACGGAGCCATCAAGACGGCTCATATCTCGGAGTACCTCGCTACTAAGGGCGCAATCTACCTAGGGATAACCGCTGACGATATACTCGCCTATGATCTGCCTAGCGACGATTTGTCGAAGCAAGACTTGGGTGCACTTGAAGCCGAGTTGAGTGATCCTCGGTTCTCGACAGGGTGGTGGCAGCAGCAGATTGAGATGATGAAGGAGTTGGGGAAGAAGGCCGAGCAGCAGTCGCTTGCCAAGTACGGTCTTGATTTCGTCACGGACACCTATCTGCCGGAGAAGCTCGCTCATCCTGATGTGGGGCTCGGATACTGATTGAGAAGCCTGATAGCGCAACGCCACAACCTGCGGTTGTGGCAGAAGGAGCGATGCAGTGGGCGAAGCGTCTCTCAGGCGCCTCCTTCCTGCTTATGCTGATTGGCATGGTCGTCTACTACAATGTCATGCCGGATATGTTCGATGAATTTGATCCGGGCCAGCGACACATGCTGGAGCTCGAGGGAGGGGAGAGTGGTGAGATCTACCTAGAAGAATTGGGGCAATACGTCGCCCTTAGGCTCGCAGACGAAGGTTCGCCTGCCGCTGAACTCAAGTTAATCGACTATGCTGGTGAAGAGGAAACGGGCACTGCTCCTACCGTTATAGACGTCATCAGGGTTGGCGAGGACGACACTAGGTACGCCCCTGTTAGAGTATTCAGGTCAGCAGAGTCAGGAAACTACACCCTCCACAACGACGGGGATACTATACTTTGGTTCGTTGATGACATTGCTTGGCAGGCCGCTCTGTTTGGAGAACCTTGGTTCTTGGTGGTGGTGTTCGGTTGCTGCATGGGACCAATAGTAGGGTTGATTGGTCTGATTTTAGCATTGATCGGGTGGAGTCGGCGCAGGAAGTCCGAATCTCCTGTCGTCATGACCAAGGAAGGTCGATTGCCGACCACAGACGAGTTGTACCGGCAGCATCGCGGCCTGCCCCAAAGCGAAGCAAGGCAGAGCGTTCCCGATCCATTCGTGGGTCAGGTTCCGGTCGCTGAAGAGGCTCGGAGAGAGGAAAGTGGGGCGGACTGGCGCGGTTGGGACGAAGGGTAATTATTGCCTCTTTCTGATTACAATCATGACCACCGAGGCGAGCAGTGAGGCGGCACCCAGGTATCCTAACATCTGACCCGCAGAAGCGACTTGTTTCCTCAAGTCGCGGGCATCCTGGCACTGGCCCTCGTCCGCACCGATTATCTGGCCTATTGTCCCGGCCTCGTCGTCGCATTCCTCTGCAATCCTCTCTTCCAAGTAATCATCAGCGAAAGAGGCCCCCCAAGACAATCCTAGCAACAGCAAACCTGCTATGACTAGAATTGTGACTAGTACAGTCTTGCCGGTTCCCATGACAGTTTCATCAGTTCGACAGATATTATCCTATGCTCAAGTTGGGTTTTTAGAAGGCCTTCACTACCCAACCTCAGGTTGGGAAGTCAGTGGTCGGTTTCGATGAGGCGCTCTCGATACTCGAGAACCCCACCCGACGCCAGATTCTGAGGCGTCTAGTGAAGGAGCCCCACTACCCCTTGCAACTCTCTGAGTTACTGGATGTGAGCCAGCAAGCGGTGGTAAAGCACCTCAAGGTCCTAGAGGAATCGGGATTCGTAGATTCCGAGCGTGTCCCCTCGGAGAAGGGAGGGCCACCGACGAAGATGTACAAGGTCAGCCAGTCATTCTCACTGCGACTCGATCTCGGACCTGACCTTTTCCGCGCGGAGCACAGGAAGATGCCCGCCGGGGGCCCGATGCGTTTGTCCAACAGACTCCCCAAGGATCTGGATAGCGTCGTTGACCGACTGGGGACCCGTCGTAAACTGCCTATGGTCGAGGCCATGGGAATTCTCGCCGAGCTTGATTCCGCCCTGGAACGCATAGACGAGCACAGGGACGCTGTGATTGCGCTTCACCAACAGGTGATGCGCAAGGTCTCGCCGAGTATTACTGATCATTCTGAGTCTTACGAGGAGCGCCAACTTGCACATGCCATAATGAATCAGCCTCGCAGACCCTTGGACTTGGACACCTTCTCCCAGGGTCTCCGCATCCAGTCAATGCACGCTGAGGAGATGATGGAGAGTCTGCGCGAGCGCCTGATGCGCGACTTCGCAGCCAGCCAAGGCAGTCTGGTCGCCGCCCGAGAGGGTACGCCTCTGCCTTGGTGGTTGGCACGGTGAGTCTCAGAAGACCATGTCTTCTTCGTCTTCCAGATTGGCAACTAGGCTACTCTTCTCGGCGAACCTAGTTAGGGCTTCCATTCTGCGTCCATACATCACCACGCCGACGACCCCGATCAGAGCGAAAGTGACTCCGAGGATGATGGCCGGTATAGAGTACTGAGCAATCACTTCGACGCCCACGTCTAGAATCCCCAGATTGGAACCCATCTTCTTCTCAACTTTCCAGATGTTGTTGGTCTCGTCGGTTTCGACAATGATGTTGTCGGGATCTACGACCACGAACACATCGTGGCTGCCTGCTTCTACCATGTAGAGTAAAGCAATTTGCGGGGGGTCCTCATCGTTAGAATCAGGCATGATTGCCTCGACGATTTGCCGGTAGACGATGTTGTCCTCCTTGCATCCGTTCCTCTTGATTTCGGATTTCGTCTGGTCATCAGCAGAACACAGGATGATATTGACATCGGTTGCATGGGCATTGCCGTTATTGACGACTTGGACGTTGACGGAGAGCATTGCTCCAACATCGCCTCTGTATGTTGCTACTTCAACATCGAGGATATCCAAATCAGGGGCTCTTAGACGGAGTTCGATGATTTGTTCGTTGGTATCACAATTGGGTCGGTAGTTGTCCGGGAGCCCGTCTTTGTTCTCATCGAGAGTGCAAGAGTCATCCCAGACCGCGGTCTCATCGTGGTCTCCGCCGGCCTCGGCCGAGCCGAAGGAAGAGAGGACCTTGATGCCGATTTCCCTGTTGGCCAGAGCGGCCGCAGGATCGATTCCGATAATCACAACTATTTGCAGAGTGGAGTACGCAGGCATGTTTGGCAGGGTCAGTGCAGCGGTTTGTGCTGAGAGGTAGCAACCCTCTGCGGGTGCATCATCACCCAGCACCAGAACGATGCACGGCTTCTCTGTCGGATACTCCGTGTTGAAGTCCTCGAGCAGCGCGAAAGAAATCTGCCACCCACTCAGCGTGTTCAGCCCTGGGACCGTGTCCCAACCCCCATCAGGGGCTATCGTGTGGTTGTGCAAAGTGGGTTGGTCATCCACGTTGCCGTAATTGGTCACGTTCATGGTGAATCTCACGATTCTACCAGGGGCGGTCGTCTTGATTCGACTCTCAACCAACGGGTCAACGTCGATCCTCATGTCATGGAACTCAACAATCTCGATCTGAAGTTCGATGGTGTCACGCAGCTTGGTTCCCTCGTAGGCTTCCTCGCTGAGGACATGTAAAATCAAGGTGTATTGGCCAGCATGGGTCATCTCAGGAACGTTGATCCATATTGGAATCGTCTGCGACTCGTCGCGATCCAGCTCTTGGAACAGTATCCTCGGGACTTCTATGTCCCAGACGTGCGACCCCCCGAACGAGTCGGTAATCGAACCGACAGCAATGTCGTACCTGTCGGCTCCGTTCCCGATGTTCTCGACCGTAGTGTCCAATTGATAGGACTGGCCTGGATGTAATGCGAGTATGGTCTCGGGGACGGACGCCTCTAGGCTGTACTCCTGAATCACGTTGGTGAGTAGGACCACAGAGTCCCGCACACGCGGCGCGCCTTCGAGATGCGCCTTCACAGTGACCGAGTCCCCCAACCCAGCAGTGGCGTTGAATGGCGCGCACATGATTGCCGTGACTGTGAATGGAGTGTCGATCACGGACCAATAGCGCGGTGAGCTGTCGGGTATCCCGTTGCCCCCTGGTGCTTCGGAGAAGTCCAAATCGACGGTCCAGTGGTCGAACCTCCATGTCTGCTCTGAAATCTCCGGAGGTCTTTCCTCGGGGCCACCTGGTGTAGTGAATATCAAGTGGCCGGGGGTGAAGTGCTTGGTGACCAGTATGTCGAACTCAGAGCATTCTCCCGGTAGCACGTACTGGGTAGTGTCACCCAGTTGGAAGACGATGTTTCCGGTACTCTTTATCGAGACGTTGATCCATAACTCAAGGACATCGAAGGTCCCCTGATCGATAGACAGCACAGGCTCTCCAGTGGACCACCCCTTCAGATAAATCACGAAGGTCCCTGGCTCTTGAGAGGTGGGTACGCTAACTTGCAGGTTGCGGGTCACCGATTGATCCGGATCCAAGGATAAAGAAGTCGGGAAGGTAATACCCCAACCGAA
This sequence comes from Candidatus Thalassarchaeum betae, assembly GCA_022448665.1. Lineage (GTDB taxonomy): Archaea > Thermoplasmatota > Poseidoniia > Poseidoniales > Thalassarchaeaceae > Thalassarchaeum. The sequence continues at coordinate 57,552 of JAKUUO010000005.1, forward strand.
CGGTAAGGCCCATTCGACTTGGCCCTCTAAGGTGGATGGGTCGTAGAAGGCGAACGTGTCGTACACGTTTCCTGTATTCGTCACCGTAATCGAGAATATTGCGGATTGTCCCTGTTCGACGTCGACTTGGAAGTGGCTGGTATCGAGATTGATACCGTGAACCACGTCCATCAGCGTCAGAGTGAGTCTCTCGTCTTGTATGGCTGGGTCCTTGTAGGACACCGCGGACACCGTAATCGTCGCCAGTTCATCTGAGTGGGCCTGATAAATCGATGGAGCGCGGACACGCATGTACATCGGGATTACGTCTCCTCCTCGGAGGAACACAGGGGTGGAATCGAAAATCGGCGTGTGGTTCGTGGTGAAAAACAGGGAAACGGTCCAGTTGTTGGGAACGCCTTTCATGGTCACGGTGAATGTGTCTGCAACCAACTCGGCCGGCCCGGGGGTCGGATTCGAGATTGTCATGTTGTACAGGGTCTGCTCACCGGGCTCGATGGTGTGATAGTAGGTCTCGGACTCGTCGAGAGCGACCTCGACGAGGCCGGTCAGTATGTGCACGTAGCACAGCGTGTAGGAACCGCCGTTGCTTATTTCGCTGCACTTGTTAGTGTCTGCCCAAGCGACGTGGGCCCCGCTTCCCAGGTCATTGGCGAAAGCAGGGGGCTGGCCAAGGTCAGGCACGGCGGGTGAGTTCGGCCCCAGCTTGTCCGACACCCACTCAGTAACCGGGATTATCTCCCACGGGTCAAGGATGCCAACTGCGAGTGAGTTCAACGGGAAACCCTCAGGGTAGTCGTCGTTGGTGTGGTTCAGCCTAGTGTAGACGATTGTCTCGCCCTGGGTCTCGTTGTAGTTGTCGATCCAGGAAATGTGGACATTGTCGAATGAGTCCGTGATAATCGAGGGCATGTGGGAGTTGGGCCCGAACGGCCGGTCTGTCGGGATGCCGTTGATTCCCTCGACTTCGGATACGGCCGAATCAACGATTTGCTTGATCCCGTAGGTTGGCAGTCCCTCCTCGGCACCGTCCCAAGCGCCTGCACCCCTCAGTCGCAGGCGGGTGTAGTAAATCTCGTAATTGACATCGATGTCGTAGCCGTAGGCACGCCCGTCCATCCAAACGAGATGGGTGTTGCCGGAGGTGTCGACTGATATGGCTGGGTGGAGGCTGTAGGCGTCATTGAGGGTGATTCGGGTGTCGTTGACCACGACCAGATTCCCATAGCCTAGACCGTCGATGGATGGACCGATGTCCTCGATGTACCTGTCAGCAGTGGTGTCGACGAAGGTGCCCGAGTCTCCCTTCTGCCAGGTAGGAGGGGGGTTCTCCAAGAGTGAGAGGGGGTCTAGGATTGTCATGTATATCTCTCGAGAGTTATTTGTAGAGAGGTAAACCAGAGCCTCGACCATCAGCTGCAACTCAACAGAGTTCGACGCTGTCGTCGGGAAGCTGTACATCTGCCCCTCAGCGTCGGTCAGACGTGTGTTGGTGCCTGGGCATGTTCTCGTGTTCAGGCTCGTGAAGCCGTTCGGGCACTGAGCTAGGTCCATCATGTGAGAGCCGACGTCGGTGGAACCGGAGCCGAATCCAGCAGCGAGAAGCGGGACGGGGATGATGCCAGCAATGACGCAGGCGTCGTGGGCCTCGTTGATGCTCTGTGTGTCATCAGACTGCTGTGCGGGGTCGCCGCCGTACGGGCCCTCGTCGGAAATCGGGATGATGATCTTGGTTGCATTGGGGTTCCAGTGGTGATCCAACTGGGTCGGAGGATTGCCTGGGACGTTGCCTTGGGCGTCTCGCCACGACAAACAGGCCCAATTAGAGCCGGGGCCCCAGAATTCGCTGTAGTATCCGCCATCCTGAGGGAGATTGACCGCCCCGCCGTTGTAGATTACCTCAGTCAGCTCCCTGATTCCACCTGAGTCGTCACCGGAAACCAGACCTAGAGCTGTAGAACGCGGTCCCTGACTGCCCGAGCCCCCGGTCTGGTAAGCAGCTGCGCAATTTCCGCTGGTGGCAGCGGACGGCCAGTTGCCGCTGAGAGCGTAGAGGGTCTCGTAGACTGTCATGTTGGCTCTCAGAAGCATCGGCTTGAGGCCTTCGAAGAATCCGCCGCTGGCGAAGTAGCCACCGTAGAAGACGACGCACATGTCGGCCCACTCTGTGTTCATCGATCCGGAAGTGTCGATTGGTGCGACCATCTCGACCTTGCCGCCTCTGGTGTCGTCCCAAACGATTTGGACGAAGTCATCCGCATCGACGGCCACATCGGGGTGGCCCTTGTGACCGATGATAGGGGTGAGCAGCGTCTCGCCAACAGCCACAACGGCTTCTCGAGACTGCAGGTCCGGCTCGATCATTGAGTAGTAAATCTGAGGCTGTTGGTAGAACTTGTCCAGAGGCTCGAAGGAGTCTTCCCAGACGATGTGGGCGTTGTTCTCGGAGTCGACGTCGATGGCGGGCCAGTCTCGGTTCTGGGAATGGAAAGAGACGTCGAAGTCGTCGATGATTGTTATCACCCCGTCCACAGCAGAGTCGCCGTCCTGGTTGTCCTGTGAGGGGTCTAGCAGAGTGTAGAGGATTGTCCACTGGCCAGCTTTGTCGGTCCATGTGATGTGTATGTTGTCGTCATGATCCACCCTGATATCGGGATGCCACGCCCGGTGCGCCCCGGGGTTGGATATCTGGGTCTCTGCGATCAGCACGTCTCCTCTCGGATTGTGCATCTGGTACCAGAGGTGCTGTGTGTTGCGGCTCCATACGAAGTGCACGTTGCCCATGGAATCTGCATCTACGGCGACCATTCGGTCATTCGCCGAACCACCGTTGACAATCTGTATGGCGTCGGTCAGTACGACCTCGCTGGCCTTGGCTTCGGGGAATTCCATCACCGCGAATGTGCTCATCATCATCAGAAGAACCATTGTTATGCTGTTTCTCATCTTTGCAGTTTCCATTTCATACCCTCCAGCAACACGGCTGTATCAACTCTGTTTGACTTCCTGCGATACTTAACTTCGACTGCCCGCCGTCACAAGCGCGCGCGAGAGCACGCGCGAAGAAACGTTAGGTTCAGACCCATTCTGAAGGGTCGAAATCACGTCCGAACCCACCTGTCTCATCGGTGCTGATCTCGGTTGGCTCGGAGTGAGTCTGTGGTTGGGCGTCCCTGCTCTGGGCCTTCTTAGAAATCCAGTCATCGACGGGGCCAGGCTTTCCTAAACCTGCACCATACCTGAACTTGATCTTGTGAATTAGAGCGAGTTTGGTGAGCCAGAGGTGGCGCATTGTATGCATGAACTCATTCTGGGTCAGGCCGTCGAACCAAATCGGCCTTGAGAGGTTGAATGCCTGAAGGGGGCCCGGAATACCCTCTTCCTTCTTGCCCACATGCAGAACCCAATCCAAATCTGCCTGAGTAAGGTGTATCCTGGTCTCGTGGAGCCACTTCTCCCATCCTCCGGATTCGAGCTGCGAGTGACTGATCATCTCCTTCTGCTGCCCATCATCCACTCTGGTGACGGAGTAAACAAGGACGAGGTTTCGATTCTTCGGGATAACGACATTGAACACGTGGCCCTGTTTGGTGGGAGGATATCGGACATGCAAATGCAGTGATGCTTGCTGGTCGGAGACATCGCGGGCCTCGAGGTGCTCGCTCTGAAGCCACTCTCGGACAGCGGAAGCAGCATCGCGGACGTTCACGATGAGAGTTGAAGAGCCCCTCCTATTTGAGAGCCCCTAGTCCGGGGTTGATTGATCGAACGAGTTCCTCAACTCGCCTCCCCTGGTCTGAGGAAGCCAGTTTGGCGCTCCTTGAGGCGGTGGCGAAATCCGTCCACATGTCGTATCCACGGAGAAACACGAGATTCGAGATGTGGATAGCCACCATGGAAATTGCAAGGTACACAGGGGACATCGGAGTCACGCCCTCGATGAGGAAGATAGCTGCAAGGCAGATGGCAGGCCAGAAAATAAGGGGAGAGAGGCCTGCTCCAAGCATGTGATGAGTGGTCCGCGCGTCCAAGCCCTCATCAGTTCTGTCTCCCGCATACCAGGCCACGAAGGCTTGGAGTCCTGTTGATGGTATGGTGATTGGAGAGGCCAATAGCATGACAAGGACGCCGAGGACGCCAATCATCCAACGGGGCTTTGCCTTGATTCGTCCTGATTGGTCTAGTGCGCGTGCATCCAAATCATTCGAGTATAGGATTTCCGCCGCCTCCCTCGCGTCGACGACGAGTTCTGAATCGCCAACAGACGGGCGTAGCCTCTCTCTGACGAAGCGGGCTGCAAGGACCTCCTCCTTCAGAGTTCTGAGGGGGGTTCCGGAAGAATTTGCTCGCAGGTGGCCCAGCAGGTGCCACGCCCTGTAAGTCTCCCAGTCGGGCGCATCCGGAGTGAGAATGGAGAGTTCGTCGTACAGTCTGTCCCGTAAGGGGATGACTTCCTCAGCAGGAGGTTCGACCCACTCACCGTTGATCAGCCTCTTCCTGTGGTCCTCGTCGGGCAAGAGTGGGATGCGAATCGGGTCGGGGAACTCGACGTAGACATCAGTGCGGAACCAGTGATGGCACCTGAAGTGTAGACCAACGGGTTGGATCACCGGAGCTGGGAGTCCTTTCTGGTGAGCTATGCAGGCTGCGTTGAGAGTGAATCGAAGGGGGCCGGTCCTAAGTGCGTGCAATTTGGAGTCCTGATGCGATTTGCCCTCTGGCATCACTATGGCTGCGTGGCCGGAGGCGACGCAATGGGACATCGTCAGCAGACTGCGCTGGTTGATCCTCTTAGCGAAATCAGAATCACCGACACCTCTGCTCAGTTCAGCCTTCCTGATAACCGGTTGAGAGCCCATTCTGCGCGTAATCCACCCAATGACGGGCATGGTCATGAGATCGTGGCGCCCGATGGTGATGATGCGTCGTTCCTGGGTGTTGATTAGTGCCAGAGGGTCTACCAGACCATTGATGTGAGTCGAAGTCGAGACCACTCCTCCTTCGACCTCAGGAGGGGGGTCGGCCTCGATGTTTCGAAGGATGTATGACCAAGCGATGTTCAATGCACGGGATATGATGCTCCAGAACAGCGGACTGCCCGGGTGCTCCCCGCTGTGGTCCCAAGGAACCCCCTCGAGTTTTTTTGTGTTGATTCTTGTCGCACTGGCGGACAGTCCCGGGAGGATATCGGGGGCGTTCTCAGAATCCGTCACAGGGTATCCAAGAGGTTCGTGGTTGAGAACGCACCGGATGCTATTCCAGAAGGTTGCGTATCTGCTCAGCCATGCGGGCTCCTTCGTCGGGATCTAGTTCTGTGCTCTTGAACGGCCAAGCGAGGCCGCTGCCGTCCTCGAGTTTTGGTATGATGTGGAAGTGGACGTGGAACACTGACTGGAAGGCGGCCTCACCGTTGTTTTGCAGGACGTTGAAGTCCACCGCGCCGGTGACAGCGAGAATGGCTCGAGAGATGCGCGGCAGAACCCTTCCGATAGCCGCAGAGGACTCATCAGAGAGAGCGTCGAGGGTGGCGGCCTGCTCTTTGGGAACCACAAGGGTATGCCCTGGGCTGAACGGATTGATGTCGAGGAAGGCGAAGACATGCCCGTCCTCGTACACTTTGTGACAAGGTATCTTGCCTTGGATTATGAGTGTGAAGATACTGAGCTCGGAGTCGCTCATTCTAACCCTCTGAACTGACTATGATACCGGCCAGCCTCAACATTCCCTCGAGATGCAATGCGGAGGCCAGTTCAGTGTTCATGACACTGGACTTGTCGGTCACCTTGATTCCAGCGCCCCTTATCTCGTCGAGAGCGGAGGAGGCGGATGCAAGTGCGCTCTCGTTTCGATTGCCGTTGATATTCTGCATGGTCGAGGAAATGCTTGCCGAAACCTGCCCAACCGAGTGGCCCGAATTATTGGATAACGAAGTGATTCTGATGGAAGCCTCGTTCGAAGCAGCGTCGACGACGGAAGAGCCACCGAAGGAAGCGTCCTTGGCCCAGTTTCCTGCGTGGGTTCCAGCGCTCTGGCCGCTCACAAGGTCGTCCAGTAGTAGATTTCCTGGGAGCATTCCAGCTCCGTGAACGCCCGTGTAGGCAGAGCGCCCAGCGGCATAGAGTCCGGTGAACCACATCTTGTCGTCGTCAAACGTGACTCTGCCATCTGCGTCGACGGGTGCGCCGCCAGTGGTGGCAGCAATGCTGGATGAGACTGGTATCACCTCCATGGAAGTGACCAAGCCAGTCCTTTCTCTCACCCGTCTGGCAGACTCAGCGAACCAAGGAACTGCGTCGGATTCCAAGCTACGCAAGTCGAGTACGCAATCCTCGCCCTCCAGAACTGCTTCGGGGCCTACGTCGTCTCCGCTCTCCTTGCGCAGTCTGCCGCCCGAGCCCAACAGATCGATTGGCAATTGCATATCCGTACCCCTGACAGTGAGAGGATGCATTGGGGAGTGTGCCATGCCAGACAGACCGACACCCGCGGCGGCGGCAATAGCGGCGCCGGTACCGGCACCACAGGAAGGAGAGGACCAGAGGCCTTGGTGGCCTTCGGTCGCTAAGATTACTGCCTTGGCTTGGATGGGAGTGACGATTCCGGTCTGAAGATCAAGAACGACGATGCCGCGGACCTGCCGGTTGTCCATAGCCAGAGACAGGGGGAGGAGGTCAGAGCGACGTGCGACCCCCCTCTTGATCGTCTGCTCCTCGAGGATGCGAGTAACTTCCCTGGTGGTACCATCGCCACAACCGGTCAGACGGGGTCGGCTGTGGCCCGGTGCTTCTGAGGCGTGAGGAAGCCCGCCGTCCCTGCGGCGCAGGACCAGCCCCCATCTTTCCAACTCAGCGAGGACCGAAACGGCCTCGCCGCAGGTCCGTGCCGCTGCGACCCTGTCCGTGGAATCACCACCTGCTGAAACGGTGTCCTCCCTGTGAGCAGTAGAGTCGATCTCGTCGATGGAAGCCGCAAGCCCGGAGAGGGGGGCAGCGCCTGATGCGGCCCCGACCCCGGAAGAGTCGATCATCAAGGGTATGGTACCGGCATCAGCGGCTGCAATCGCCGCACGCAGTGCAGCCGGGCCGCTTCCGACAATCACGACGTCCCACGACTCCATGGTGACTCGGTCAGCGCCACTCGTAATCGCGCCATGAACGTGACGCTCGGGACTTCGTCCGATTCAACCTCAATCAGTCATGGATAGTGCCAGCCTTCTGACTGCGGAAGCAGCGTCAGACATCCTCTGTCCGACGCTCTCCTGCTGCGCCTTCAAAGAGAGTGTGGTCTGAACGACTATCGACGAGAGGGTCTCACCATCCTCCCCCCTGAGGGTCACTTGAACGGGGTGCGAGCCGAGTTCAGAGTCCGGCCATGCGAGACCGATCCACAGGACGGTGGCATCGTCAAGCAGTCGGCCGAGCGAATCCACCTGATCAACAACTCGAGACCGGTCGAGACGACGGGAGGGTTGTGCCTCGACCCTGATGGTCTGTAATGCGGGCTCTCCCTCTGCAACGACGACGTCGACCTTCACGTTGGTCGCTCTGCCCGTGTTGTTGTGTAGTAAAACGAACAAATCTGCTTGACCCTGAGAGCAACGAGGAGGCAGGTCGAGATCCAGCCTCCATGGCTCCTCGGTCAGGGAGTGGTCGACCCTGATCGCCGAGTCCTGCAGCCTGTCGATCAGGCGGAAGAGTCCGGGCTCCCAGGCTTTGGTGTGTACAAGCAGGGTCCTCAGTGACCTCAGGTTGAATTTGGTGGAGTCGTCTATGAGGCTGTCCATCGCTGTCACCTTGAAGACGCGCTTGGCCTCGGTCAAAAGCCGAGCATCGTCAAGCAGACTCTGCTCGTTCAGATGCAGAGCGCGCAAGAGGTGCTCGATAGCAGAAGATGGGGTCTGGTCTACCCTGACGCTTTCACTCAGAGAACCCACCCAGTCGTCCCAGGCTCCCGCCGTCTCCGGATCGAAGTGGGCAACCATGAGATCGGTCAGGGGCTTGTCCAGAGCACTGTGATGCAAAGTGGGAGCGTGGAGAGACAGAAGCGGGAAGGTGTTCGAGAGCATTGGTATCGAGTCGTCGAGTCTCATCGAATTGAGTAGGCACAGAACCCCGAGGACAACTGAAGCCCCCAAGAGCAGTGAGCCAAGCGTATCGCCGGTGTCTAGGTTCCACACCGCAGTGATGGACAGTGCCCCGAACAGAGCAGACAGGAGTCTGATCCTCTCTCTTAGGGTCCTTTCTCGAAGCGTGTTGAGGATGCGCTCGACACCGGGATAGGCATCCATTGACCTCTGTCCCCTGTCTCTGAGCTTGAGGCGGTCTCGTGCAGACATCCCAGCGAAGGCGGCCGCCAGATTGGTGGGGATCAGGAGGAGAGTCAGTATCGAGAACACTGCGATGGCGGCCTCGAAGGAGGCGAACTCCCACTTCGTCAGCAGAAGCGCCGCCGTCACTGGAGCGATGAGAGAGAGGAGGAAGCGGATTTTTGGTGTGGGGCTCATTGCTGCGAGTCGGGTCCAGAAGCGCCTACCAGTGTCTCTGGCCGCAATTGTGCGAGAGAGAGCCCGGTGTTTGCTGTCACCAAACTTGCTCGAGTTCGAATAGGGGGTCGGAAGCGAGGAATGGGGGCCTTTCATGGGGCGTCGTGAGTCGAAGCATGCTTGATGGCATCGGCTGAAACCCATCATAGGAGTCATGGTTTCGCGAGCGTCACCTTTCTTGGGGAGAGCGCCGTCGCAGAGCCGGGCGATTAGTGTAGTCTGGATATCACCTTGGCCTCCTAAGCCGAGAACACGGGTTCAAATCCTGTATCGCCCGCCATTCCCTCAACCAAACGCCAGACCATGTTCGCGGCCTGCCCGGGCGACTTTGTGGAGGAAATTCTCGAAGGGGATTCGTGCGTGCATCGAGCGGGTCAACTGCGCATCGCAGTCAGCAAGCGCGGCTAGCATTTCCTGCCTAAGGTCATCAGGTAACGAAAGTCTCCTGCCTACCAGCACATCGTGAAGCTGGGAAACGACGTCGTCAGAGTCCAGACCGTGGTCATTCATCAGGCGGTCGATCTCTGCAAGAGCGCCGGACAGCGTTCGTTTCTTGCGGCCGCCTCTGTTCTCCCACCTCCATTCAACCACTCTGCCTCTGAGAGCGAGTTCGAGTAGGTGCCTGCCCGATTGCAGAGTTGTAGCCTGTACCAACTTGTGGACGGCCGACCTATCGTGGGACAGGCCTCTGACATGCAGCATCTCCAGAGTGAATAGGGCCTTGCGCAGATTGCCTTCGGAGATGTAGGCTATGTCCTCCAGAACCCCATCGGCAGACTCCACTGCCTCGACTTCGGCCACAGACCTCATCGTCTCCAGCATCGTTTCACGGCTGGTCGATGGTATCCGTATCATCTGAGTACGGGAGCGTAGGGCGTCGATGATGCGGGAAGGAGCTCTGGCCACGAGAACGAATCTCGAGGCCGAGCCAACCGTCTCCATCATCCTACGCAGGTAGGCCTGACGAATCGAGCCGAGGTAATCAGCGTCTTCGAGGACGATGAGCCGACTGACAGGTAAGACCCCATCGGCCAGTTTGACCTCCCTGCCGGCCGGGGCGACATCGTCGGCTGAGCCAGCCATTATTCCCCTGTCGAAGGCGTCCAGACTGAGTCTTCCAGCCAGAGTGTCGGTCGAGCCTGCGCCTCCTGGTCTCAAGAAGGTCTCAAACTGCGCCATCGCGCCTCGCTGGCGCACTAAGTCGCGCACCTGCAGAACGTGGGTGGTCGAGCGCCAACCGGGACCTAGGACCTGTCGGGCGACGAGCCGCCAGGAGGCGGTCTTCCCGACCCCCGCTGGGCCGGTTATCAGGAGATGAGGTGGGTCTGCGGACAGGCTGGCAGAAGCGAGCGCCTGACGTGCCTTCTCTGGCATCGCCAAGTCGTCGAATCTCCGAGGTGCGTGAGTGTTGAGCCAGCCCGCCACGAGGGGTCGTCGAATTGGCGGGACTTGAAGACCGCGCTGCTCACTCGGCCTTCAGGTCCTTGTGGCGGCCTTCCTTGCGGGGCTTTACGAAGATGCGGTAACCGCACTTGTGGCATGACTTGCCAGCGACTCCCGCCTCCTTCCAACTCAAGTGACCGCAGCGCAGACACTTGTACCTGATCTCAAGCGGGTCCATCGTGGATTCGCAGTGAGTGCACTTCGGCAGCTCGGTGGAGTTCCAAGCCCTACTGTCTGTGCGGTTGCAGCTCCTGCACTTGTGGAGCACTAGTCGGTCTGCCGCCTTAGCCATCGGGCCGGCGACCTTGCGGGCCTTCTTCAACCTGTCCTATGCCTCAGCGGGCCCTGCGGGCCCGTTCGCATATACCAACGAAGTTCTCGAATATCCGCCCGCCGTACTCGGAATCGTTGACCTCGGGATGGAACTGCAGACCGAAGCGGTCGCCCGAGGCGTTCTCCATACCTTGGACCCTGCACGAGTGGCTATGGGCAGTGATGGTGAACCCAGGGGGCGCTTCTGTGACCTCGTCGTTGTGGCTCTCCCACACTGTCTGCTCCTCCGGCGTGCCCTCGAACAGCCGCCCGCCGCCATCCACCAGGGAGATGGAGGCAGCGCCGAACTCGGGCTTTGGCGCCTCGGCGGTCTGGCCCCCGTAGAATCCCGCCATGAACTGGTGTCCGGCGCAGATCCCGAGAATCGGGACATCGAGCCCCATGAAGGCACCGCAGTTACCCAGCTCGCTCGACAAGCCCACTCGGGCGGCACCCCCCGAGAGGACCAGCCCGTCGATCTCACGGAGCCCGTCGAGCGGGGTGTCGTTAGGATGGATCTTGGTGTCTACTCCGAGATATCGTAACACCCGCCACTCGCGGTGGGTCCACTGGCCGCCGTTGTCGATGACGTCGATGACGAGGGGCTGCTCACCCATGTCGAACCCCAGTGGGGGCGGGTGATGAACAATACCCTATCAAAGATTGAAAAAGAAGACCGTTGTCGAAGGGGCCCTGCCCTGATGGTGTAGTGGCCTATCATGCAGCCCTGTCGAGGCTGCGACCCGGGTTCAAATCCCGGTCGGGGCGCCACTCACTCGCCATGCAGCAAGGACCTCAGTATCTCGAGGGATTTCTCAAGCCCGATCCTGTTTGTCAGGATCTTCCGGCCACCTCTCCAATGCTCTAAGACCGGCTGTCCGTCCCTGATCCCGTCGTCGTCGATGTCGCCATCGTAAGTGAACTGAACGAACTCGGCCTCGTCGAGTCCGAGGTCGACCACCCAGAACTTCTTGGCCTCCCCCAAACTCTCTACCAGGCCGTCTATGTCCTTCGAGGATATGGCTTTGTTAGCGCCGTCGATGTTGTAGCGCAGAACGTCGCCACTAGTGTCCGACTCAATGGCTTCGAGGTACGCTTCGGCGGCGTCGGAGTCCTGGTGCTGGTAGCACAGGCCCGTCTGCCTCATCACCATCCGCGTGCACTTCTTGCCGTTGTCCTTGGTGTGCAGGCAGTATGTCACCTTGGCCAGATCTGGGTGTCCCTTAGAAGAAGGGCCTGTTTGCCCATCGGAGAACTTGCCTGTGCTGGACCTGCTCAGAGCGGCCCCGCCGGCTGCGAAGGGGGCAAGACACAACCCACAGATATCCAAGCCACAGCCTCCCCCGCCACCACTCGGGAGGTCCTCGAGGATGCCGCTATCGAGCAACATAATCAATATCCAGAAAGCGACAATCCCCCCTATTATGTGAAGGAAAGAAATGGGCTCCCCCTTGGCCACCGGTCGCTCGGTCTCGGCGACCCTCTTCTCACGGGCGGCCTTTCGCTCCTCTTTGTCGGCTGCCACGAACTTCTCCCTGACCGACAACCGCTCGGCGGAGGCCTTCTTGCGCTTCTCCTTGCGCTCGGCGGAGGCCTTCTTGCGCTTCTCCTTGCGCTCGGGACTTTCGGGAGGGACCAAGGCAAGCGCCAATAGGACTGCGAAGGCAAGCCCAGTGAAGGGTATGAGTTTCCGGTGATTGTACTCTGGCATGATCAGCCGCGAGAAATCGTGGTCGTCGGGATCGTAGAAGACCTCGATGCTAGACCCGATCGGTGGATGAAGGTTGAATTGGGTGGACCTGTTATCTGACCATGTTTGACTCCACCGGAACGCTGCCTTCGATCCGGTGTACTCGACATCGTCAACTGAATAGAGGTACCAGTTCAGAATCCCTGGCGTGGCAAACACGGTACCCTCCGTGGTCTCCCAGTCATTCAACTCGTAGTCCCTGACGACGTCCTGAATCCCTGGCATGGCAATCACGATGTATAGGACGAAGAGAGCCGCTCCGCTAGTGAGTCGCCCCCGTATGTGTGTGAGTTCTTCCGGCGTCAGATAGCCATCTCCCGAATGCAAGGAGCCACAGGGGCAAGATGAGGGTTGTCCCGGCCTAAACGGAGGAAAGCCACGCTTCGAAGGAGCACAGGCGCAGGGTGCTGTTGTAATCGCGCTTGATTCGCAAAGCGGGCTCGGGCGTGCCCTCCAGCCGGGGGGGG
>JAKUUO010000050.1 GCA_022448665.1 Candidatus Thalassarchaeum betae
ACAGCAGAGCCGAAACCCGGCGCGTAATGCCCCTCTGAAGCGGAGAAGCAGCTGGACTGGCCGGCGACCGGCTGGTAGGTGCCCGGTGAGCATGCGGTCTGGTCGAGTTGCTGCTCCTCGGAGACGTAGTGCCCCGGATCGGCGTCCAGGCAAGATGGCTGCCCTGTATCGGGCTGGTAGGTACCTACTGGGCACACTATCTGAACAGCAGACCCGGAGACGCTGTAGTTACCACGCTCGACATCAATGCAAGAGGTCTGAAAGCTCGCGGGCTGGTAGGTCCCGGCCGGGCACGGATTCTGGTCGACGTTCCCCTCTGTGTCGGTGTAGTGACCGGGGGTAGTATCGTAGCACGAGCTCTGTCCAGTGTCGGGGTTGTAGGTCCCCTCGGGGCAAGGGAATTCCTCGGTCATACCAAAGTAAGGAACGTAGTGGCCCGGAGACGCGTCAACGCAATGGAGGTCGAACAGATACTGGCCCGGAGGGCACGAGTCGGCAGGCCACGGGGTCGGATCAAATATCGAGAGGATGCCGTCGTGGTCAGCGTCCCTCTCACCCAAGGAGACATGGCCTCCGAATGTAGTATTTTGAAGGGACATGTTTACCCACGCAGGAATGTCACTATCTCTGGGCTCCGCAGTGAGATTATCCCAACCCAAACCGAGTTGACCGTATTCGTGATTGCCCCAGCAGTGCAGAGAGCCATTGGACACGATACCGCAGGTATGCGTCATGCCCGTAGAGATTGTCGAGAAAGTCTGACCTCCGGGGCTGATGACATAGGTTGGCGTGAGTCGGGTAATGGCGTACCCATCGCCGATTTGCCCATCGGTGTTGTTCCCCCAGCACACGCTGCTGCTGTCATCCAGAATCGAGCAGGAGTGTTCCTTCCCCACATCGATCGATATCGCGGTCCGGCCCGATGGCAGTGAGACATACCTGAAAGAGGTGGATGATGCGGTAGTCCCATCTCCGAATTGGCCAACGTCGTTTTTGCCCCAGCAACCCACACTACCGTCATCCAGAAGGGCGCAGGTGTGCATGGTACCAATTGCTATCGCGGCCAGTGTGCGGTTCTGAGGGAGAATCGAAATCGGCGTGGGTAAGGTTCGATTACCGCCCGCAGTGCCAACTCCCAGTTGGCCTTCGTCATTAATCCCCCAGCACATCCCGCTGCCGTCGTCCAAGATGGTGCAGCTGGTGTCCCATCCAAGGGATATCGCAATTGGTGAGCGGCCAGCGGGGAGTTCGACGTGGGTGGGGATGGTCAGCTCGGGGGGCTGTTCTCCGCTGGCGAGCATGATCCCGACCTGTCCATGATTGTTGGAGCCCCAGCAGTAGAGAGAGTGCTCAGCGGTGTTGTCGTCCTCCATTATTGCGCAGGTGTGGTGCCCCCCGTTTGAGATCTGTACGGCTGACTTGTAAAGCGGCATCTGCACTGGATATGGAGTGGTATGCCAACCGGAACTCCCGCCGTGGCCGATCTGGCCCAAGAAATCCTCACCCCAACATTGGAGTGTGCTATCGATCATCAACGCGCAGGTGTGGTGTCCCGAGGACCCGGAGCCCTGTCCAACTTCGGTGGCTAGACTGGGCGTCCCGGACTGGTAGCCGAGTAGGACTTCGCGGGGGTGATGTGCCCTGATGTTATCGCCAGTACCTAATTTCCCGAATGTGCCTGACCCCCAACACCTCATTTCGTTGTTGTCCAGCACTGCACAAGTCATGAGCCACCCGGCTTGTATTGTGGAGGCCGAATATACGGAGCCGGCTTGGGACCCGGGGGAGTACAAGCCCGGATGAGTCTCAAGGGCGGGCCTGTCGTCGGCCAATTCGGCTCTGTCATCGTGGTACAGGGTCGCTGAGGCTGACATGCCCAGAAGCAGGACAACTAGGAGCATCGGGAGGGCGTTTGAGGGTCGGGTGGGTCGGCGCATCGTACCTTGACTACCCTGTCGAGATTTAACGATTGTTCGTGCACCATCGGAGTACGCTGCGTGCTCCGAGAAGTCAAACTCATTTGTTCCCAGCGTTACGGAGAGCCATGGCGGGGGATGGCGCGTTCCGCGAGGTCCCGTACATGGGGGTCATCTGGGTCGTCGCCGAGGCCCACAAGCGCGGCTTCTGGAACGGCAACCCGGACTGGTGCAACCTCGGTCAGGGGCAGCCTGAGATCGGCGAGATGGAAGGGGCGCCGGACCGTCTGCGATCGGTCGTCATCGAGCCCGATGAACAGGCCTACGGTCCGATCAACGGAACCGATGAGATGCGGCAAGCTGTAGCCGACCACTACAACCGCTGCTACCGCCGCGGCAAGAAGCCGTACACGGCCGCCAACGTCGGCATCGCACAGGGTGGTCGGCTGATGCTCAGCCGGGTGTTCGGGGCGGTGCAAGGGCGGATGGGCTACCAAGTCCCGGACTACACCGCCTACCAGGACATGATGGACTACGCCGCCTCGAGGCTCGAGCCGGTGCTCATCCCGACCATCGAGGAGAACAACTTCTCCATCCCGGCAACCGAGTTCGCAGAAGCGGCCGGAACGCTCGACTCGTTCCTCATCTCCAACCCATGCAACCCCACCGGTCACGTCATCCAAGGGGGTGAGCTCGCTTCCTACTGCGAGACCGCTCGGCGAGAGGGCTGCACGCTGATCATGGACGAGTTCTACTCGCACTTCATCTACGAGGGAGAGCAGCCCGGGAGCGGCCCGGTCTCGAGCGCCGAATTCGTCGATGACCCGGATACCGATCCGATACTCGTCATCGACGGTCTGACCAAGTCGTTCCGCTACCCGGGCTGGAGGGTGGGATGGGTGCTCGGCCCGCCTGAGATGGTCGAGACCCTGGGCCGGGCGGCCAGCGCGATAGACGGTGGGCCCAGCCGGGTCAGCCAGCGCATGGCCCTCGGGGCTCTGGAGCCGTCCTATGCCGACCAGGAGACGGGCGCTCTGCGGGGGGTCTTCGTGAGGAAGCGCAACATGATGGTCGAGAGGCTCACCAAGATGGGGATGAGATGCCTGCCCGGCGCGGCGACGTTCTATGTCTGGGCCTGCGTCGAGGACCTGCCCGAGCCGCTCAACGATGGGATGGGGCTGTTCTGGGCCGCCCTCGACAAGAGGGTGATGACGGTCCCCGGGGAGTTCTTCGACGTCAATCCGGGAGGAGGGAGGAGTGGCGAGAGCCCGTTTCGCCAGTGGGTGCGGTTCTCTTTCGGTCCGCCTCATGACAATGTGGATCTGGGCCTGACTCGCCTCGAGGGGCTGTTCAGGGAACACGGCGTCGACTGCTGACTACTCTGCAGGGGCATAGATGTTGTAAGCGTAGAGCGGTGGTGTGTAGATGTGCAGGTTAACGAGCTCTGAATCGGTGTCATTCGAGACGCGATGGATGTCTGGCTCCTCCGCAGCGCATACCTCTCCGGGCTGATAATGCCTGACGTTTATCGGGTATGCGAGCCCCTCTTCGTTGGTCTCGTAGATCGTCTCCGTCGAGACCCCGTCGACGATGAGGAAGGCGCAGTCGCTGCCGACGTGGTCGTGGATGGGCGTCTCCTGCCCTGGAGTCCAGCATATTGCGACGAGTTCGTAGAACTCGGAATTCTTGACCACGTTCCTCTGGTAGCCGTCATCGGCGTAGCCGATGCACCTCTTGAGTGCTGCAAGGTTGACCTCGGTGGACCTGAGGTGCATATCCAGCTCATCCAGGCCCGGTCTCCTGCCGATCGAGTCCAACCACTCCACCAGGCCCGAAAGGCCTGAGCACTCCGAGAGGAGTTCGTTTCGAACCTCTGGTTCGAGTGCCACCTGGGTGACCATGCTCGGTCGGGGTGGTGAGCCCCTCATGACGATTCCTGAGCAGAAACGCTCATTTGTGATCCAGGACCATTCAGCGGTGCGTAGCACCGCGGTTGTAAAAAACACCTGCTGCGCGAGGCGATATCAGGTGTATTTTCGAACACCGGCGTACGGGAAACACCCCCTTTAGGGGGGCGCGCTTCCGGATTTCGTAGGATTCTATTATAAATCGCCATGAAAGCCGACAACCACTCACTGCGGTGAGTAGGAAATAAGAATGGTAGATACAGTCACAATGATGAAGTAAATGGGTGGGGCCTTCATGGTTGCCTGGCTCGCAGGCGGCGTGGGTGACCTTGGTGGTGCCCTAGTGCTGGCTGCGGCTTGGATGGCTATAGGCGGCGCCCACAT